>CANQAL010000037.1 GCA_947589255.1 Candidatus Gastranaerophilales bacterium
ACCTTTTCCGCACATATATGTAGAATTTTTCCAAGGATAGTAATAATGTCCGACAGAATAATAAGAAGACAAATCATAAACATCCTGCCCGCGACAATAAGTTGAACACCACTCAACAGGATCCCCTAATTGATCATAACCTATATAATTACACCAACAATTTTCACCTATTTCTACATCGCCGGGGTTACAATTAAAACCGTTTGCAGCTATTAAATTTGCTTGTGACGATTCTACTACATCCGAATAAAGCTCCAGTATTTGAGCATCAGATAAATTTTCAACTTCGTTAAATTCCATAATTATTTCCTTTCATTTTTTTGCATAGCAAATCACCTCGCAAAAATTTATTTGCGAAGTTAGTTTTTATTTTATTTTTTAATAAATCAAAAAGCTCTAGAACATCATAAACATGCCGCGGGGGGGGGTATTTGGAGTGTTAAAAATCTCTCTATCACTACTGATAGAGCACCATTTTAACCGCAAATCTTTGATGTAATTTTGATTCATAACATCTTTATTATAAATTATTTATTTTACTTTTTCAATATAATTTAGAAAATAAATTTTGAGGAACTTTTTGTCCATATTTTTATCTGATTAGTAAGATTGAATTTTTTTATTTGGAGTATAATTAAAGGGAAAGAATAAGGTGTAGATTATTATGTGGAATTATTCGGAAACAGTTATGGATCATTACAGAAACCCGAGGAATGCGGGTTCAATAGAAGATGCGGACGCAATAGGCGAAGCAGGCTCTCTGTCATGCGGAGATATGCTTAAATTATATTTAAAGGTTGATGATAACGGAATTATAACGGATGCAAAATTTCAAACCTTCGGGTGCGGAAGTGCCGTTGCAAGTTCAAGCATGATGACCGAAATGATTATAGGTAAGCATATTGACGAAGCAAGGAAAATAACAAATAAACAGATAGCGGAAGCTTTAGGGGGACTGCCGCCCGAGAAAATGCACTGCTCCGTTATGGGGCATGAAGCACTTGAAGCTGCCATTGCAAATTACTATCACGAAGATGTTAAACCTCATACCGAGGAAGAACTTGTTTGCACCTGCTTTGATATTACAAAATCTTTTTTGGTTGAAGAAATTAAAAATAACAACTTAAAAACTTTAGAAGATGTAATAAATTATACTAAAGCAGGTGGCGCTTGCGGAAGATGTCAGGGTAAAATTAAAGAAATACTTGCAGAAGTTAACAGCGCTCAAAAAGAAGAAAAATTAACAAAAACTCAAATGATTATTAAAATTAATAATATCATTGAAAAATATATTTCCCCAGAACTCAGAAAAGATGGCGGTGATATAGAACTGATTGATGTTGATGAAAACAAAATAAAAGTTAAATTAACAGGCAGATGCCAAGCATGCAACAGGGCAAAAATCACTTTAACTCACTTTGTAGAAGCAACTTTAAAACAACACATTAACGAAAATATAGAAATTATTCAGGTGTAGATATGTCAAACTCAAAACTCATATATTTAGATAACAACGCAACAACAAAAGTAGATGAACAGGTACTTGAAGCAATGATGCCGTATTTTTGCCAATATTACGGCAATCCTTCAAGTATATATGAGTTTGGAGGATTAAACTCAAGAGTAATAAAAGACTCAAGAGAAACATTAAGGGAATTTTTCGGGGCAAGAAGCGCAAAAGAAATATTCTTTACCGCTTCAGGCAGTGAAAGCGCTAATATGGCAATAAGAGGTATTTTAGAACGAGATAAATCCAAAAATCACCTTATTACAACAAAAGTAGAACACCCTTGTGTACTAAACCTTCATAAACAGCTTGAAAAAGAGGGTTACAATGTAACCTATGTAGGAGTTAACTCCGTAGGCGAATTAAATACGGATGAACTCTATGAGGCTGTAAACGAAAAAACAGCACTCGTTTCCGTTATGTATGCTAATAATGAAACGGGTGTTATATTTCCCGTTGAAGAAATAGCTCAAAAAGTAAAATCTAAAAATAAAGATACGAAAATATATGTAGATGCAGTGCAGGCTGCAGGCAAAATTAATCTTGATGTTGAAAATACCGAAATTGATATGATGGGGATTTCAGGACATAAATTTCATGCTCCAAAAGGTATAGGCGCATTATATGTTAAATCATCAGTTTTAATTTCGCCCCTGATAATAGGCGGACATCAGGAAAACGGCAAACGCGCAGGAACAGAAAATGTTCCCTCTATTGTAGGGCTTGCTAAAGCCGCCAGCCTCGCGCAAGATGCACTTCCTTATGAATCCACAAAAGTTAAAGAATTAAGAGATAAACTTGAAACAGGAATTTTATCAAAAATATATAATGCCAGATTAAACTCATGCTCTAATAACAGAGTTCCAAACACTACAAATATAGGCTTTGAATACATTGAAGGCGAATTAATTCTTCTAAACTTAAACGATTTAGGGATTTGCGCAAGCTCAGGCAGTGCTTGTACCTCGGGCAGTCTTGACCCAAGCCACGTACTAAAAGCAATGGGAGTTCCTTTTACCGCCCTTCACGGCTCAATAAGGTTCAGCTTAAGCAGATATACTACAGAAGATGAAATCGATTATACCATAGCAAAAATGCCTGAAGTAGTTAATAAATTAACTGCATTATCACCGTTCCAAAAAGAACTTGCAGAGCTAAAACGAAGAAAAGGGATTATTTAATATATAAATACCCGACCAAATTAAGGTCAATAGTACCATACATTAATCTTATTCTTTTATCATCAATGATTTTCGCATCACAAAAAGAAATTGTGTCCTGCTCTAAATCCAATTCCGTTTGATGAGCTTCAACGGAAACTACTTTTGTTGTTCCTTGCGAAAGTTCCAGTATATAAGTATTATTACCCTGTTTGTGACAGGATAATTTATAGTACCCCGGCGGAATGGGCTTTCCTGTTTCATCACAAGCCCAAACGGGAATCATAACCGTTAATGTCTGACTTAATTCATTATCAGGATCTTGCGACATTGTAAATTTCTTGAGATACTCTTCATCTGACATTGGAGATAACGGTTTCACTTCATCCCGTATTTTTTTCTGCTTTTTTGTCAAAGACCGCTCTTTTATCATTTCTATGGTCTTTTTCAGTTTTGTATCAGTAACGGGTTCTTGATTTTCAAATCCGCTGTTTAATACTTTAGCATTCTCTCCCCACTGCTCAGATGGCTTTGTTAAATCACTTTCCGCTGAATATGAAGTGTTCGTAATCAATAAAAATATTATTAAAAAAATTAAAACTTTCATAATATTATCTTACTGTTTTTATTTATTATGTAAAGGTTATTTTAAAAATTTTCTGTTATTTTTTTAAACAATATGTTATTATAATAATCAAAAAAGAAAGGTAACATTATGGCAAATTATAGAAATAATCGTCAACATAGTAAAAACTCAGGATCTGAAAACGGTCAAAAAAGTCTTGTACTCATCATTATTTCCCTTATTCTATTTGCATATGCAGGGTTTATAAGTATTGTTCCGTATATAGTTACAAATTCCTTCAGCACTGCAAGATTTGAGAAAAAATTCTATGATGCAACAAGCCTTATTACTGAGTTAGGTTCTGTACAATATACTATTAAACCAAATTTTGATACTATAATTACAGTTAGAGGTTTTGAATTAAAATATATTGATGACCAGCCTCTGTTTAATGCGGGGACTATTGAATTAACAACCACTCCGGCTGCAATTTTCGGAAATACTTTTAAAATTAAAAACTTAGTTATAGAAAATACAAACTATGAAGATCAAATATTACCTGACGGTGTAAATAAATTAGCATTCTTCCCCGGCGCTTTTGATACAAGAAAGTTTGGAAAAAGAAACATTACAATTGTCTCAGGTCCTGTTAAAATAAGAAATGCAAAAATAAAATATATTACACCAAATACATACAAAGAAGAATCTATTCGTGAAAAGAATTATTCTAAATCAGAAGTTAAAGAATTTTTATCATCATTATATTTTTCTCACGTAAAAATCAAATAAACGGTTAGTTAAAGGAGAACAAAAATGAAAAAAACATTATTAACACTTACATTAGCAGCTTTTGTATGCTTAGCATATACAAATATCGCAACTGCGGCAACTATTACGGTAACAAAACCGACAGTTAAAGTTAATACACCGGAAGAATCTGTAATAACTAAGAAAGTAAAAGAAATTGAACAAAAACAAAAAGATTTAGAAGCACAACAGGCAAAAAAACAAGCAGAAGCTAAAGCTAAAAAAGAAGCAAGAGATAAAGAAATACAAGCACACAAAGATGCAGTAAAAAATGATATAGAAAAAGCAAAAAACGATGCTAAAGCTAAACATGATGAATTAACAAATAAAATTAAATCATCACAAGATCAAGCAAAAGCAAAACAAGCTCAAAAACATGCAGAAGCAAAAGCTAAAAACGAACAAAGAAAAAAAGCAATTAATGATTTAAAAAATTCATTTAAAAATTAACTTTAAAAAGACTCCGAAGATGGGGTCTTTTTTTTTTCACATATTTGACATAATTCAAGTCTCTAAGTTAAATTATAAATATGATAGGAGGCACTATGAAAAAATTATTATTTACTTTAATTTTTTGTGCATTTTTTATAAATGTATATAACATTGAAGCTCAAGCAAAAGAAGAAGTTGTTACAATAGAAATTCCCGCATCTGAAATTGATACTATTGATGTAAAATATGAAAAGCCAAAACAGACATCTTCAAAAACAACTGAAGCTATGAACGCAACAAAAAAAGCCGCAAATAAAACAGTTAGCGCAACTAAAGATGCAACAAAAAAGACGGTCGACGCAACTAAAGATTTTACGGAAAAAACAGTTGATGGCGCTAAAGATATTATAAATAATTTAAATCCTAATAAACCCGTTACTTTAGAAGAACTGGAAACTAAATCACAAATAAGAATACTAAAAAATGAAAGAAAAGGACTAAAATCCGCTTATAATTCAAGAATAAAAGATATCGACGCAAAGATAAAAGCAACGGAAAATGCTACTAATTTATCAACAGTGCAAAAACAAACCAGAGTTCATTCTTTAAATAAAGAAAAACTTGATTTAATTAATAAAAGAGATTCCGCAATGGAAAAATATGATAAAAAAATTGAAGCCGTAAAAGTAAAAAAATAAAAAGAGAGTTATAAACTCTCTTTTTTTTATAAGTTATTATCATTAAAAAATTTATACCCTTCTTCATAAGCATTAACAAGTGATTTGGAAAATCGTTTAGCCGTTGACCAATATGAAGTGTGTGCAAACAAAAATGTTCTTCCGCTTTTTATATTAGAACTTTCATATATAAAACCTTTATCGGGTTTTATTTCTATATTGAGTTTATCCTTTAAATCGGAATATGAAAAGTTATTACGCATTGTATAACTCATAGGGTCATCAGAATAATTTACGGTAAGCCAAAACATATCATTTTCAATTAAATATTTATAAAGTAATTTATTATAATAGTTTAACGGGTAATCAGGGTTTAGCAGATTTGAATAAAAGAGTGACAGCGGACTTGCAAAATTTATAATTCCCTTTAATGTATTATCCGGTGTACAATATAGGGATGTATATTTATTTAATTCGGAATATTTAATATAAAAATCATCTGTATTCATTATGGGAATCAAATCGCCATCTGCACTAAATACCGCAAGATTTGTCTCTATAAGCGCATCAATACAAGTATTTTTCATAGGACGGGTTTTTATATATCCCAATAATTGTTTATCCGAGTTTTTATATAAATAATAATCGTAAAGGTTAATATAAGGAAGTTTATTAAAAATATATTCATAAGAAATAAAAGCTCCTGCACTGTATCCCATTAGGATAACCCCATTATTTTTCTTTGAATTAGCCAATATTTGCCTATGCAAATCTTCAATAACGGGATGCATATTATAATAATGCGAAACCCAGATTGCATCATGAATATAATGAGCAAATAAAGACCTTACACTTTGAGCTATTTTAGGACTTGAAAATCTGCTTTCTTTTAAATCAGAATCTATGGATTTTAACTCTTTAATGGTTTTATCGCCCCAAAAATAAGCTTCGGGCAATTCTGATATCTTATATTTACCATTTTTTAAAAGGTTATTTTTTATAAAATCGGATTTTGAAAAAGTCGTAAATACATATGAATGAAGTTTATTCATTCCGTTATAAAACCATTTTTTCATTTTTTTATCATTATTATTTGAACCGTTTATGTAGATAAATTTAATCTCTTGTACATTCTCGCAGAATGCTGTGGGAGTTAAAAACAGTAAAATAAAAAATATAATAAAAAATTTTTTCATACCGTATTTTACATCTTAATTTTAATTTTTAATATTGATAACGTGTATGTTATAATTGAGGAAACTGTAGGAATAAGGAATTTTTATGAATATATTATTTGGAATATTAGGCATAATGGCTATGTTATTAATAGCTTTCTTTATGTCACATAATAAAAAAGCAATAAATTATAAAACTGTAGGAGTGGGATTATTACTTCAATTTGCACTTGCAGTATTTATATTAAAATTTGAACCCGGCAAATTAATGTTTGAATATATCGGAAGATTTGTTGGAAAGATATTGGAATTTGCAAAAGACGGGGCGGATTTTGTCTTTGGTCCTTTGTCAAACAGCCCTGAAATAATGAAGGAACTTTTTGGCGATAAAGCATTTATGTTCGCGCTTAATTTAATTCCTGCACTTATATTTATGATGATACTTGTAAATATACTCTACTACTACGGAATAATGCAAAGAGTAGTTGCATTTTTAGGCAGAATAGTTAATAAGTTAATGGATGTATCAGGTGCGGAAGCACTATCTAATGTTGCAAGCTCCTTCGTGGGACAGGTAGTGGCTCAAATAATGATAAAACCATATCTTCCGAATTTAACAAGATCAGAGGTGCTTGCCTCAATGACCGGGAGTATGGCTTGTTTATCGGGCGGATTGATTGCAGTGTATGCGGGCATGGGGATTCCTCCCCAGTATATGCTTGCAGCCTGTATTATGGCAGCCCCGGGGGCATTAGTTGTTTCAAAAATCATTTACCCTGAAACTTTAGAGCCTCAAACCAAAAATGATTTTAAAATCAGAAAAAGAAGAACGGATGTTAATGTTTTGGATGCAATATCAAAGGGAGCTTCTGACGGAATGAAAGTCGGATTAAATGTTATTGCAATGCTTATAGCTTTAATTGCATTAATCGCATTAATAGATTATTTCCTAGGTAAATTCGGAGTGTTTGCCCATAATACTCTGCACTTGAATTTGTCCTTCATAGGAATGGATATTGAACATTTGTCGATTAAAATGATATTCGGTAAAATATTTTCCGTATTTGCACTTTTAATAGGGATCCCGCTAAATGAAGCAACAACAGTAGGTTCATTATTGGGAACAAAATTTGTATTAAATGAAGCTATCGCCTTTACCGATTTAACGGCGGTAAAAAGTTTAATATCCGAAAAAAGCTTTATTATTGCAACTTTTGCACTATCAGGGTTTGCAAATTTTACTTCAGTTGCAATACAAATATCAGGTATAGGGGAAATTGCTCCTAACCAAAGGAAAAATCTTGCCAGAATGGGTATCCGTGCATTAATCGGCGGGACACTAACCTCTTATATTTCAGCCTGCATGGCAGCAATACTTTTATGATACTTTATTAATTTTATAATCTACCGTACCATTTATTGCAGGAATTTGTTCATCGCCATATTTATTATTTTTGTATTTATCGGCAACATAAAAATTAACCATTTTTAAAGTAGGGCTTAATCTTGTAGATGATGTAGCTTCTACATATGATTTATAAGCAGATGCATCAAACGGCAGTTTTGTACATTGCTTACATTCATTAATGTAATATTTCGGTTTTTCACCTGCGGGTTCATCAATATATGCATTTTTATTAGCTTCAATTACCGATTTTATTTCGTCCGGAGTTTCATTTTTAAAAGGATGATAATATGTTGTTTTAGTAATTTTTAAAACTCCCATAATATCATCAAAATCACTTTTTATAGTCGTTTTTGACCATAAACCTTTGAATGTTTGTATTGAATTTACTTGTGATACTCTCATAATTTATTAATTAATTTTTTACTCGTTTATTTAAAATATACTAAAAATATTTTTTGCCAGATAAAATAATATTTTTTACGATTTGTTAATTGAAAAGTATATATCTTTTAATCGTTTCTTACTAATGTGAGTATATAATTGCGTTGTAGATACATCACTATGACCTAAAAGCTCCTGTACAATCCTTAAATCAGCACCATTTTCAAGTAAGTGAGTAGCAAAAGAATGCCTTATTGTATGCGGCGAAATATCTTTAGATATATTTTTCCCCAGTGAACGAATAAAAACATATACATCCTGCCTTGATAATTTTTTCCCGTTCTCTTTAATAAAACAGTATTTTGTTTTTAAATTGTATTTTTTAATAATGTAATCTCGGTCTTGAAAATATTTTTTCAAAGCACTGCATGCCTTTTTCCCAATGGGGACAATTCTTTCTTTAGAGCCTTTGCCTAAACACCTTATATACTTGGCATTAATATCAATATCATTGATATTAATATCGGTAAGCTCAGAGACCCTTAAACCTGCGGCATATAATAATTCCAGTACGGCTTTTTCCATATCTGTCATATGAATTGCCAAAAGTTCATTTATTTCCTTCATAGAAAGAACTTTAGGCAGTCTTTTCGGAAGCTTTGGCTGTTCTATTGCAAGTGCGGGATTATGTTTTAAATAATCATTTATCCCCATCCACTTAAAAAACCCTTTTATTGAAGCTATTTCCCTTGTAATGCTTCTTGGAGTATATTGTTTATCATACAAATCCTTAATATACATATTTAAATGCATTCTTGAAATATCTTCAATTTTTTCAAGTCCGAGATTAGAGAGGAATTCCGACAAAGAATACAAATCCGTTCGATAAGCTAAAATAGTATTTTTAGCTAATCCCCGTTCTATATCGAGATATTCCAGATAACCGGCAATGTACTTTATTAACATACAAGTATTTTATCATTTATTAAAAACTTGTGTTAACCAATTTTTTTATTGATTTGTTTAATATATTTTTCGTTAGATTTTATTCTTTCATTGATTTCTGCTTGAATTTCAGGATCAATTTCATCAACAATATGAACATTAATAGAAGGGATATAACCGCCTTTTGATTTATCTTTGTTAAATAAATTAAGAGCTGCCGCAGGTTCTTCATCAGCCTTTTGAGGTTTAATGGGAGTGCTTACGGAAGCAGCAGGTAATGGTTCTGCCGTCTGCATTTGAGCTGAGGTTTGCGGGGCTGCTTGCTGTTGATTTTGAGCTTCTTGCAATTTTTGAGAATACAATTTTAAAAGATTTGTTTCCCCTGAAGGAGTTTCTTCAACGGCAGGTTCTGTTATTTTTGTATCTTTATTTGATGATTTTGCATTATTTTTAGCCAAATATGTTTTAGGCTCACCAAAAATTTTATGGCATAATTTTGTAAGCGGTTTTTGTAATAAAGGCTGCAGAACAAACAGAATCAGGGCAAATCTTGCAAGCCCGCCTGCAAAGCCGCCGAGAGTTACAGGTGTTTTAGCTGTTCCGTTTGGTTTAATTTTCGGCATATGAATTTTATCCAAGCCGATACTTAGAATTTTTCCTGCAAATTTAAGCGGTTTTTCCCAGAATTTAAGTTTTGCACCTTCACCTTTTAAAGAGTTTGCAAGATTTTTAGCTTCCTTCAAACCCTTTCCGGCAAGTTCCGCCACTTTATTTTTATCAACACCTTTTAATAATAAATCTCTTTGAAGTTTAGCAACCTTCAATCCTTCTTTTGTTAATTCGGGATTTGAATTTACGGTTTTAATGAGTTCTTTTAATGCATTTCTGCCTTCAAGGGTCATTCCTCTATATTTATTACCGCATAGTTTATACATTAAACTTATGCTCGGCTGGAATAATAATAAACCGAGATATTGTTCCGACAATACATGCATAAAGGTGCTGAGTTTTTCACCTTTTGGTGCTTCTTTTGTTTCTTTTATCGTGTTTTTAATTGCACTTACAGTAAATAGTAATCCGAAAATACCTCCGCCATAAGTAAGAACATCCTTTGTTTTGAGTGTTCCTTTTGCAAGTATATTCCCAAGACCCGTTTTACCGAGTTTTGATTCAGAGGCTAAAAGCTTATTTTTTAATATTGATATTTTTTGGGATGTTCCGGGATTATTTTTAATAAATTCATTTGCTTGTTTAATAAGTTCATCAACTGAAGTTTTTTCAGATAATTCTAAACCGGCTTTTTTAAGTTCACCAATAAGACTTTGAGTAAATCCTTCAGTCATTGTATGACTTTTTGCCATACTGCTTTTAGCTATAGCCTTATAATCATTTGTAAAGTATTTTGTAAATCTGTTATTTTTAATAAAGTTAGATATCTTACTTCCTGATTTTTTTGAAATTATATTGTTAAGCTTAAAAGTATTAGAAATCTTATCACCCAGACCGGCAATTTTACCTAAAATTCCGTTTCCTTTTCCGCCTATTGCCCCATCTATAAATTTATCAGCTATATAAATCGGTACAAAATATTTTGCGGTATCCGCTAAACTTTTCGGTTGAGTATTACTGTTTATAATCTGTGCGGCAGAGTTGCTTTCCACATTAGTTGTAACGGATTGTTTTGCTTTTTCTATTTTACCTTGAAGCTCAGGATTATCAATATTTATATTTTTTCCCATATATTGCTGATAATTTGAATTTATTCCGTTAGCCATGATAAAAACCTTACTCCATTTTATATTACTATAAAGGCAAATAATAATTATTATTTGCCTTATATAAAAAAATACTTAACTATTTTTTACAAATATTAACCTTGATTTTCAAACAATTTAAAGGTTCTTGAAATATTATTATCAATGACTTTTTTAACAGAATCATATTCTTTCAACAAAGCATTATGCTGAGTTTCCAACTGTTGCATTTCCATATCAAGACTGTTATCTTCTCTTGACACACGAGCTTGTTCCATTTCATATTCACTTAAAGCCGCAGCATCATCAGAAGTATCAAGCACCCATTCAATTTGAGTATTTGCCGGTAAGGACATAGCATAATCTTTATTTGTTATTTTATCAGCCTCTTTTATATTTACTAATCCGTTCATGATAAGATTTTGTAATACATCTTTTTTTCTAAGGTAATTTGAACCATCTGCTATATCAAATTCCTGATTGTTAATTATAGCTTTTCCTGTAGCTTTATTTATTGAAATCAAATCTTTCCCGTCCATATCCTTGGGAATGATCCATTCTCCGTTTTCATCCTTTTCAAGATATATTTCACCTTTATTATTAGTTACAACATAACCCATCGCACTTAAATTATTATAATTTAAGTCCTCAGAAGTATATCCGGTGGCTGAATTGGTATCTTTGACTTTTATTTCCAATTTATAATTACTTGTTGCTTCATTATACTTTTGAGCAGCTTCTTCCCCTTGCGTTGCAAGTTTGTTTTGCCTTTGTGATATAAGAACTTCATTCAGTTCTACATCACTGATTGCTGCCGTCAACATTAATAATCTGCCTTGCGAAGATGATAGTCCCATTTTTTTCTCCAAGTTTTTTATATTTAGTTTATCGGCATTTTTTACAAAATACTTAAGCTTTATTAATAATTTCTTAACAATTTTTTACATTTATCTGTTCTTAATATAAGAAGAAATATCAATAACTTTATTAACTTCTTCCGGGATATAGTAATCACATGTAGACCATAATAATGTTTCAGGCAGTTCCGAACAATTTGGATTTTCAACTGCTTCCCTATTACATACTCCTTTGACCATATTATTTGTACCGTCAATTTTAGGAGTAAAATAAGCACAAGACTGACATATTTTCATCCTGAACCCATGCTGAGCAAGAATATCCGTTATATTTTTTACCGCATCACACATTCTTACATAACTTTGAACAGATTCTTGTTTCTTATTTTTATATTTGAAAACAGCCTTTTTAAATCCGTCTTCGGATATTAATTCTAACCTGCAAAGAAATACATTTCTTCCGTTTGTAACATTAACAGGAACCGTTATTTTATCGATATTAGCTTTTGGTTTTTTCTTTGTTATTTTAAACAAATTTTTAACTATTTTACTTTCACCAAATAAACCCGATAAGGTATAAAAAGGACAAGCAGCTAAATATATTATAGGTTTTACATACAACTGTGATTTATATATAGAAACCCCAAAGGATATCATTAATACTACAGCCAAAAATACAGACCAGGGAAAATCAAACAGGAAGAAATAATTAAATGAATAAGTACATAATATAACCAATAAACCTATTAATATTATCGGATTGGGTTTAAATAACGAAAATAAAAATTCACAAAATTTTATATTTTTTATAGCTTTAAGATTAAAACAATGAGTAAATAATGCCAATTTAAAGGTAAATTGAGGTCTTCTTAATTCATAGTCAACAGAAGATACATAAGTTTTAATTTCAGGAACAAATTTAGGAATAAAATTAACTTTTACAAGTAAGAATGAATATTTTAATTCGGCATTAGCATCTTTAAAATCAATACACTGAATTTTTTCCAATACTTCATGCCTCATCGCAGTAATATCAGAATCAATAGGTACGGCAAGTCCCAAATTTGAACGGCCTATTTTCATAATATTTGTATTGTATTCATTAACATTAGACCAAACTTTATCTGAATATCCTGCTTCTTCAAGAAAAATTTCGGTTGACCCTACCACAACTTCATTATCTTGCAAAGCTGCATTAACATTAAATAAGAAATCATTTCTAACTATTCTGTTGGCATTTAAAAAAACATATCCGTCTATATTTTTAAAAGACATAATATTTTCCAATAACCAAGAAACAGCCTTATCTCTTCCAAAAGGAACATCATCCGTTAAGCGCCATATCTTGGCCCCGCCTACAAATTCAAGTTTATTAGATGAATCATCACTGCAGTTATCAAGAATAATATGAATTTGATAATTAGCTTTGGGATAATTCTGTTTATTTAATTGTTCCAAAAGATTAACTATAGTTTTCTCATTATTATGAGAATATATAATTACAACAAGATTTTTATACTCATTTTTTATTTCGTCTTTTCTTTTTGGTTTAAAGAAACTTGAACATACTATCACTGCAAAATACACCGTAAAAACAGCAACATATATAAAAACTACAGATAACAAAAAAACAATAATATTATTAATCATATTCCACCTCTATCATGATTTTAAAAAAAACAGAATAAATTTTCCAGCATAAAATCAATTCAAAAAATCAATAGAATGTAAATTTTTATTAAAATTATACTAAAAAATGTAAACATTTTGACTAAAGTGAATTATTATAATTGTAACAAATCCCCAAATCTCCTCCCAAGATTATTAAGTATTAGCTGCAGTGCAGCTTTTTTTTTGCGTTTATACTGCTTCTTGCCAATTAAAAATTATGTTGTATTATAGTAATGCACAAACTTGCGCCCATAGCCCGGCTGCCCGTTGAATCTTTTACGCAGTAAAAGTTCAACAAAATAGAGATTAAAAAATGCTCTATCCAGCGGTGCGAAAGGGACAAAATACATCAAATGCGCCCATAGCCCAGCTGGATAGAGCGTTTGGCTACGAACCAAAAGGGCAAAGGCTGAAAATTGACAATTTAATAAAAAACTAAATGCGCCCTTAGCTCAGCCGGATAGAGCGTTTGGCTACGAACCAAGAGGTCGGGGGTTCGAATCCCTCAGGGCGCGATTTTTATTTTTTGTGTAATATTTGTGTAATGAGCCTGTTTGTAAAATCAGTCAAAAATAAAATAACTCTGTAAAAAAGAGTCAATTTCATTTTAATTATTTTGTGTAATTTTGTGTAAAAAACAAAAAAAGCCTAAACAGCTTTTAGGGATATAACTTTTTTATTCTTTTGAGCATAACAAGATAAGGTTTCAACGGCATTTAAAGATTGTTCCGTTATTGCGTGAGCATATCTCATGGTTGTGTGAATATCACTATGACCTAAAATGTCTTTCGCTAAAGTTATGGGAACACCTGAACCTACCATTCTTGTTGCTGCGGTGTGTCTTAAATCGTGAAATCTGAAATTTTCAACACCTGCAATTTTACAAACATTGCTAAATACCCTTTTTAAATCGGAATATTTTGTTTTAGTTATGGGATTAGCAAAAACATAGATACTATATTGTTCTTTTTTAATTTCTTTTAATAGAGATAAGACGGTTGAATTAATTGGCACATCTCTTTTTTTGCCGTTTTTAGTTTCTAAAAGGGTAATTTTTTTACTGTCAAAATTAACGCAATTCCACGTTA
>CANQAL010000038.1 GCA_947589255.1 Candidatus Gastranaerophilales bacterium
TGGAAGAAGTGAATGCCCGAAGAGAGCAGGCACGAAGTGCGGCGAGCGACAGGGCAGAGAGAAAGCAAAAACCAAGATCCGCAGAGCGGGTTTCAAGTTGGGCTCAAATATAATAAGTTAGAGTAACTTTAAAGCTGCAACTGCAGCCGAGCCCGAGGGAGCATCAACCCGACCGAGCGCAAAAAACCAAGATCCGCAGAGCGAAGTTATTGTTTGAAAAAAGAGATTGCAAATGCAATCTCTTTTTTATTACCATTTAGACCTACTTCTTTATAATTCTCTTAATTATCCTTTTAAGTAATATTCAAAACCGTTCCGTTATTTAATACTTAATTCGGTACTAAGTTATAACGGAGAAGAAACATGAAAAAAATCTATTTTTTATTTTTATCATTTGTTTGCTTAAGCTGTTTATCTGTATATGCAGACAGCCCTTGCGACAATGAAATGTCGAAAACTATGAAATCACAGTATTCAAAGCAGCATAAATATTACACTTATGCGCCTGTTAAGACATCGTCATGTCAAGAACCTTGCGAAAAAATGTATAATCCGCCCCCTACACCTTCTTTTGATTCTTGTTCATCAAGCTTCCTTTGCACTAAAAGAGATATGAAATCATTATTCAGATGTATGAATTTAAGCGAAACTCAAATATGCAATGCTCAAAAAATCCAAAATAAATACGAACAAGAGGTTCTTAGTTTAAATGAAAGAATTAAATGTGAAAATGAAAGATATTATGAACTAAAAAATAACTGTTCTAAAAATAGTGAACTGAGAAAACAAAAAAGAATAATTAAAAAACTTGAAAAAACAAAGAAAAAAATCTGCAAATGCTATGAAAAACAATTTGAAGCAACACTTTCAAGCATGCAAAGAAAAGCTTACAGAAAAGCAAAAAAATAAAATCAAAAATATTAAAGAATCGGCACACATTTTTTATGTGTGCCGATTCTTTTAAAATAATCCAAATAAAGGGTTTACTTTCAAAAAAAAATAATTAATATGTTAATACGGCGAATTATAAAATGAGGAGTTATAATTATGACGATATTAAACGGACAATCTTTATTGGCAAGTGCAATGGCAGGATTAACCAATACATATTCAACATTAATGAGCGCACACAGTTCATCGGGTAAAGGTTTGACATTAGAGGATTTATCTAATGTTTCTTCAACAACATTAATGAATTTAGGTTCCAATTATTCATTTTTACAATATCTTACAAATAATTTTGCTTCTTTGGATAAAGACGGAGATGGCGAAATAACAAGCAATGACCTTAATAATATTATGAATACAATGCAGTCAAAAGGTTTAACTTATAATGAAATTCAATCTCTTTGTACAACAGGCAATGGTGATACTTCATTATTATCAACGGTTTTAACATATTTCAACAAAATAGATGCCAATGGTGACGGCAGAGTGACAAGTGATGAAATTACAAAATTCAGTTATGATTGCCAAAGATATGATGTAGAAGCAAAATATAAATCCTTTAAAGCATCTTCTACAAGTTTATTCTATAGTGACGGTGTTGAAGATGATACTTCAAGTGTATTAGATAGTCTTCGACCCAGTATATCAACTAAATCAAACTCATAGATTTTAAAGAAAAAGGGTATTGATGGGTTAGCGCGATGCATAACCCATCTTTTTATTTTTGTTAAATTCTTTTATTATCAAATATTTAAGATTATTATTATATATATGATAAAAAGGTTTATTGTATTTATTTTTATAAGTATTTTATGGATTGTTAACATCAGGATTAACAATATAACTGCGAATGCGGATGATTTAATTCCTCTGCCGGTACAAGAACCTCAACAGGTAATAACTCCGCTTAAAATAAACAGTATTAATTTTGATAATTCTGATTCAATAATATTTTTAGGTACTTCAGGTACAAATGTTCAGGAAGATACAATTAAAATAAATAAAAGTATTCTCTCAGAACCAAACAGAGTTATATTAGATATTGAAAATGCGATTATAACATTTCCTAATTCATCTTATGAATTAAAAAACAGCAGATTAACCCGGTTAAAAATAGCACAAAATTCAACAAATCCCAATGTTGTCAGGATTGTAATTCAATATTCACAAAATTATGATGTATCAAAAATTAATATATTAAAAATAAAAAATAATATAATAATAAAACTTTCAAACGAAACACCGCTTCAGCAGTATTTAACTCAAATATATAAGGAAACAAAAGGAAGTTCGGTAGAATACAATGATAAAGCAATAGCAATACCTGAAGTAAAGACAGCACCGGAATCCGATGAAATTTTTAACAGAGTGCAAGAAGCTTTTAAGACTGATGATAGCCGACTTGTAAGACCTAATATAGAGCAAAAACAAGCAAAATTGAAATCAAGATTTTTCCTTGAACAAATAGAAGCAAAAGCCGGAAATCTTTTTATTTCGGGTATTGGAGTTGTAAATACTGAAAAACCGTTTATTTTGACAGATCCCGTTAGAATTGTTTTTGACCTGCCAAATACCATTGTTAAACAAGAGCTTAGAGATAAAGAAATTAAGCTTAATGAAACGGATATTGCTAAAATAGGACAATTTGAACCCTCTAAAGCAAGAATTGTAATTAATACCAACAATATTAACAAATACATACCTGTTTATCCGTCAAATCTTCAAACTTTAATTATTGCAGGAAATTCATCCTATCTGCAGATTTTAGATCCCCCTGCAGAACTTTCATATTTTAAAGAACAGGACGTTAACACTTCAACTGATGTTATAAATATAATGTTTACTAACCCCATAACATACTCAATCCAAAGAGGGCCAAATAAATTAAATATAATAATATATAACTTATCAAATTTTGATGTTGAAGCATTTAATTCATTAGCAGCAACAAACGGAACAGGAATTGAAGCAAAGAAATTAAGTCAAAATACTTACAAAATCTCATTCCCTGTAAATTCTAACACTCTTGTCGATTGTTATGAAGCTATAAATGCATCACAATTAAGATTGGTATTTTCGCGGATTAGGACTACGGCAATAATAAGCCAGCATATAGAACCACAGACACCGCAAACGGAACCGCAGCCTAAAAAATCACAAATAGATAAAGACAGTCCGTTTGCAGATTTAATGGAAAGAGCAAAAAATAAATCCGCAAAAGAAACTGTTAAAAAGAATTCTCCAAAGAAAAAAATCCCCGCCGTTGCAAAAATAAAAAATAAAGTAATCATAATAGATCCCGGACATGGCGGTAATGACACAGGTGCAATGCGCGGAAGAATATTAGAAAAAAATATTACTCTTCAAATAGCACTCAAGGTAAGAAAAATCTTACAAGACTACGGATTTAATAAAGTTGTAATGACAAGAACAGGCGATACCACTATATCGCTTGCAGATAGAGTAGAAACTGCAAACTCACGCAATGCAGATATATATGTAAGTATTCATATAAATGCAAGTGTCAAAAGCGAAGTAAAAGGGGTTGAAACTCACTATTATACTGAAAAAGGATTAGGTGTTGCTAAGGTTATTCATAAAAAATTAATGGAAAATATTGATGCTGAAGATAGAGGCTTGTTTAAGTCTAAATTTTATGTTATAAACCACACAGAAGCACCTGCCGTATTATTGGAATTAGGATTTATTTCAAACGAACAGGAAAGAAATTCTTTAATTTCAGAAAAAAGACAGCAAGAATCCGCACAGGCGATTGCAGAAGGGATTATTAATTATTTACTGGAGCATAAAAATGACTGATAAACCAATAGGTGTATTTGATTCGGGAGTAGGAGGGTTAAGCGTTTTCTCTGAACTTTATAAACTTATGCCCGATGAAAATTATATCTATTTTGGTGATACCATTAATCTGCCTTACGGAAGTAAATCAAAAGAAGAACTTATAAAAATAACGGGGAATATTTTTGATTTTTTTACAAGCAAAAATGTAAAAGCAGTTGTAATGGCTTGTAATACAACATCTGCCGCAGCTTATGAAGCACTCAAAGACAAATATGATTTTAAAATTTACCCTATTGTTCAAACTATTTCAAAAGAAATCGCACTTAAAAATTATAAAAAAATAGGAGTTTTTGCAACTCAAGCAACAATAAATTCGCATGCTTATAAAAAAGAACTTCAAAAATATAATCCGATTTGTGAAGTATTTGAACTTGCATGCCCGAAATGGGTTAATATTGTTGAAAATGAGCTTCAAAATAAACCTGAAAGTATAAATAACATTAAAATTCAACTGGATTTAATGCTTAAAAACGAGGTGGAAAAAATTATTTTAGGCTGTACTCATTATCCATATTTAATAAATGTTTTAAAGCAATTTGCCCCCGAAGATTTATTCATTAATCCCGCAAAAGCATTTGCAAGAAATATAATTTCAGATTTAAAAGAAAAAAATCTTATTTCGGGTAAAAAAGATTATGAACCGATATTTTATGTAAGTTCTAACCCGATTCAATTTATAAGTGCTTCAAAGCTATTCTATAATGTAGAAGAAGCAGTAGAAACAGACATATCAAAATCATTAATAAAATAGTAATCTCAGAAAAAATAGAAACCCGATTATAAAGAAAGCGGATTTGATTTTTAAAAAAATATCCTTAAATAAATAATATGAGAAAGATATTATTTAGTTTACTGAGTTTAATATGTATAAGTATATTACCTTGTTTTTCGCAGGTAATAGAAGGAAATGTAAGTATGTCCGATAGAGTCCCGACAGAATTTTTCGGGGACTGGCGGGTAGATTCCGTTTGTACGAAATCAACAAATACACACTATTTTGATGCAACAAGCATGGATATTTGGACACTTTCAAGACAAGGCGACGTTATAACATTAATGAATCCTTTATCAGGAGCGAAGGCGGAAATAACGGTTAATGATGTCAAAGGGAAAACCGTAAAATTTGAAAAACGAACACACTATCCTGATGAAGAATCACTTGAAACACCTATTTTAACAATAAACGGAGATAATTTTACGGGAGTTGATAAAATCAGTATAAAAACATTTAAAGACGGGAAACTTATTAAAGAAGATTACGTCGAATACCAAGTAAGAGGCACAAAAATATCAGGTTCTCCCGTTTCGGGGATTTTAGGAATATAATCAGTAAAGGTGAGGGAAATGACGGATAAAAAAATATCAGATTATGACGTAGTAATTTTAGGCTCGGGGCCTGCAGGGTTTTCATCTGCAATATATTCGGCAAGAGGGAATCTAAAGACTGCAATTATTGATATAAATATGTTTGGCGGACAGCCGTCTAATTATCTTGAAATAGAAAATTATCCCGGATTTCCAATTATAAGCGGATATGAGCTTATGGAAAAATTTGAAGAACATGCGGATAAATTCGGCATAGATAAATATCCTATGACGGAAATAGAGAAAGTTAATTTAAAATCTAAAATAAAAGAAATTGAAACTACAGATACAATTTTTAAAGCGAAAGCGGTAATAATAGCAACGGGCGCCCAGGCTAAAAAGCTGAATATAAAAGGAGAAACGGAATTTATAGGCAGAGGTGTAAGCTACTGCGCAGTATGTGACGGAGCTTTTTATAAGGATAAAATAATTGCTGTTATAGGAGGAGGCAACTCTGCTTTAGAAGAGGCAATGTATCTGACTAAGTTTGCAAAAAAAGTTTATTTAATACACAGAAGAGAAACCTTTAGAGCCGATAAAATAGTTTGTCAAAGAGCCTGCAAAAATGAAAAAATAGAATTTATAATGTGCGCTCAGCCGATTGAAATAATCGGAAATCAATGTGTTGAAAAGTTAATCTTAAAAGATTTAAAAAACAATAAAAATATAGAACTCTGTCTGGATGGTGTATTCCCATATATCGGCTACACTCCTAATGTTGATAACTTTATAGGGCAGGTGGAACAAAACTCCGAAGGATTTATTGAAACAAATATTAATATGCAAACATCACTTGAAGGTGTTTATGCGGCAGGAGATGTTAGAAATACACCTTTACGGCAGGTTGTAACTGCCGCCTCTGATGGTGCTGTTGCGGCAACATGTGCCGTTAAATATATTGAATCGTTAACTCAAGTTACGGTTTAACTCTATTCACTTAATTATGTTATTATACTCTTATGGATAATAATATTAATAAAATTCTTATTATAAGAACAGGTGCAATAGGCGACGTGGTTCATACTACAAACCTTTATAGAGCAATAAAAAAATCTGATCCGAATATAGAAATTCATTACCTCACAAGTAAGTTAATCGAACCTTTATTAATCGCTGACCCCGATTTAAATAAAGTAATTTCCGTAAAAGAAAAAATCAGTTTGTTCTCGGATTACACTAAAGAACTTGCTGAAATCTTGAAAAATGAAAAATACGATTTAGCTATAAACCTTCAGCCATCATTAAAAATTAAATACTTATTGTTTTTGGCAGGAATAAAAAAACAGCTTATTTATAGAAAAACATTTAAACTTCATGCCGTAAAAAATTTCTGGCAGACAGGGCTTAAGGCATTCCCTGAAATTAAAGAAGAAAAAGAACTTAAATTATATCTTCCGCTTGAAGCTATTGATAAAGCAAAAGAAAAGGTAAAAGACTTAAAGCGCCCGCTGACTGTTATTAATGCAGGCGGAGTTTTTTCAAAAAGACAGGGCAGAACATATCCTATAAATAAATGGGTTGAACTCGGTGAAAAAATAATTGAAAAAACAGGCGGGACTATAATTTTAAACGGAGCTAAAGAGGATAAGGAAATTCTATCTGATTTAAATAAAATCCCTAATTGTGTTAATTTTATCGGAGAGTTGTCGCTTGTTGAGTCTTGCGCAGTTATATCACAAGCTGATTTAATGATATCGGGAGATTCGGGCCCTTTGCATATCGCAACCGCACTAGGAGTAAAATCAATAGGATTATATGGCTCCATGCCCGCAAATAGAACAGGATGTTACTCTAACGGAATAAATATTATTTCAAAAAAAGAATGTGTCCCCTGCAACAGGAGAAAATGTAAATATTTAAAAAAGTCCAAAAAACTTTTTGCGCCTTGTATGGAAGAAATATTAACCGAATCAATTTTAAGTTTAATATAATTTATATTTTTGAGCCAATTTAACTGAATTTGAATCCATTGCAAAATTTATGGTTTTCATACCCAGATCACGCATAACGGCATACCTGTGCCTACCATCCGTAATACTTGCACGAATGCCGTTTTTATCTTCTCTTAAAACCAAAATAGTTGCATTTATATCTTTGCCCGTTGAAATATAATCAAAAGCCTTGTTATATCTGTCATCTACAGCACCTGTCTTACCTTGGGGAGCTATATAATAAGATTCATCTTTTTGTAATAATTTATCAAGCTTTTTTACATTAATACCAAAAAGTTCATGCCCGTATTTATATTCCGAAGGAATAACAATTCTGTTATTTATATTTTTATGATTTAATGCCTCATCTTTAGTTACTTTAGTATATTGAATGTTCTGCTGTTTTAAAAAAGATTCAGTAAAATCATCATACTTATCGTCTACATATAAATTTGCTTTTGCATATATGCCTGTTTTGGAAATTTCAGAGAAGGCAGTATATATTTTATCAGATTCATAATTAAGCTCCCTATATATTTTATCTTCAAAATGAGACACTTTTGATGAATTTGAGCCTGTAATATTATACTTATATAAACTTCCAAAGGAAGGACTGTTATTTGTTATCTTCATATTTTTATTAAATCAAAAGATAATTATAATTGCCAAAATAACCTTAATACTAAATAAAAATTAATAATCCTCATTTTTATGCAATAATTATCTTGAGGCGGATATGCAAAATCAATATATAACGGATACGATAAGCGCAATAGCTACACCGATAGGAAATGGCGGTGTCAGTATTATCCGTATTTCGGGCGATAAGGCTTTTCAAATTATTGATAAACTCTTTTCCGTCAAAAACTTAACCGCAGGCAGAATTTACCACGGAAATATACTTGAAAACGGGAATAAAACTGATGACGTAATAGTTCTGCCGTTTAAAGCCCCAAACAGCTACACGGGTGAAGATGTAATAGAAATTCAATGCCACGGCGGAATGCATATAACAAATAAAATTCTTGATTTAACATATAAAACCGGTGCTCGTCCCGCTCAAAAAGGAGAATACACAAAAAGAGCTTTCCTAAACGGTAAAATGGATTTATCCCAAGCAGAAGCCGTTTTAGACCTTATTCAAGCTCCCACTCAGAAATTTGCTGTTTCCAGTGCAAAAAATTTATTCGGAAAATTATCGCTTGAAATTAAAAACATCAGGCATGAAATTATGGAGTTATTATCCAAAATCATTGCAGGAATTGATTTCCCCGAAGACGTTAAAGAGCCTGAATATGATTATATTGAAAAAACCATTGAAAATATTATTGAAAAAATCAACTATATTTTAAGCTTTTCAAAAAGTTCAAATATTTACAGGCAAGGCATAAAAATAGTACTTGCGGGCAGACCCAATGCGGGAAAATCCTCGTTATTCAATGCTTTATTAAATCTTGAAAGAGCTATTGTAACTGAAATAGCAGGCACGACAAGAGATGTTATTCAAGAAACGATTGATATAGAAGGAATTCCTGCAACTTTAATAGATACGGCAGGAATAAGAAATGATGAAAACTTAAACAAAGTGGAAGCAATAGGGATTGATTTTTCTAAAAAATACCTGACTGATGCCGATATTATTTTGTTTTTATACGATTTAAACGAAGGATTTACTAAAGAGGACAGGGAAATTTTAGACTCCTGCGAGGGGAAAAATTATATTAAAATTGCGACAAAATCAGACCTAACGACAAATAAAGATGATGATGCAATTTGTATTTCGCTTAAAACGGGCGATAATCTTGATGTTTTAAAGAATAAAATAAAATCGCTTGTAACCGAGCAAAATCTTACAGAGGTTGAATTTATAACCAATAAAAGACAGCAAAACTGCCTTGAGCAGACCAAAAATTCTCTTATAAATGCTTTAATTGCAGTCCAAAGAAAAGAAATTCAAGATTTAATCTCTATAGATATTAAATCTGCCCTCATGTATATTTCGGAAGTCTCGGGCGAAACCGTTACGGATGATATTTTAAATAATATTTTTGATAATTTTTGTATCGGCAAATAACCATATTGTCCTGCCTAATGGGTAATAATAATTTTTCAAATTATATTTTAAATTATGTTTGTAATTTAATCAGGCATGCGGATAAAATATGAATTTACCAAAAATTATTTTTAACGAAGATTTAAATATATTAAATGAAGCTTTTACGCATATTTCAAAGTATTCATCAGGTGAAATTATAATAACAGATGAGAAATTTAATATAATTTTTCAAAATTCAAAATATTTTTTTAAGGATAACAAATTTGATATTTTAAGCCTCACTCCTGATTATGAAAATAAAAATTTAATAATAAACATTGAAAATTTTAAGCAGTCAGAAAAAAATCATTTGTATTTAAAACTTATATTTAACGATAAAAGTTTTATGAATAATCTTCCTATGGAAGTGCATATATGTAAAATCCGAAATAAAAGAAATAAAGTAAAGGGTTATACAATAATAATCCAAGATATTACGCAGGAAGTAAAAAACAGAATACAAAAAGAAACCTTTATAGATATTTTAACTCACGATTTAAAAAATCCCCTAAGAGCAAATATACAAGTTTTAGAGTTAATTTTAAAAAATAAATTCGGAAAGATTGAAACTAAATTACAGCCCGTATTGGAGGAATTGTTAAAATCGTGCCGTTTTATTAACTATATGGCAGATAATTTGATTATAAAATATAAAAATGAATTTAACCTGTATGAACTCCAAAAACAAAAGTATTCCATAGTAAATCTTGTAAAAGAAAAGTGTAATAACCTGAATAATTTTCTGGATAAAAAAAATCAGACACTTGAATTTACGGTAAAAGGCGAAATTAAAGATTTAAATATTGATATAGATGAAATTGGCAAGGTTGTAAATAATCTGATAATTAATGCCTCAGAGCAGAGCAGTGAGAATTCGACAATTAAAGTTGAGATTGAAAATAATAAAGAAAATGTAAATGTATCTTTTACGGATTACGGCTATCCTAAAAGCGAAAATAATTTAAACGAAATTTTTGATGAATTTATAACCTGCTCAAATAAATTCAGAAAAATAGGTTTTGGATTAGAACTTTATAACTGCAAAAAAATAATAGAAGCACATAACGGAATAATAAAGGCTCAAAACAGCGGAAATAAAGGGACACAGATAACTTTTTCGCTTCCTTCGGAAAGATAAAAAATTAATTAATTATAAACTTTTTTAGATTTTTGAAAAAAAAGCATTAAACTAAAAATATGGTTTTATACCATATGAAAAGAGGTGTTCTTTAATGATAGATTTTAACAGATTAACCGATTATACAAAGGAAATTATATACAGTGCTCAGCAGATAATGTACAGATATAATAACTCGCAATTAGAGCCTCTGCATATAATGCTTGCAATAGCGGAAGATACGGAAGGAATAGCAAAAGATTTTTGCGAAGAATTAAAAATCAATAACGACAGATTTAAACATCAGCTTGTAAATGAAATATCAACACTTCCGCAGGTACAGTCAACAAATCCTAATCAGCAGTTATATTTATCCCAAATGACAAATAAATTGTTTGATACGGCTCAAGAACAAGCGAATGCCTTAAAAGATTCATTTATCAGTATAGAACATATTTTAATGGCAATGACAGAACTTACGGGTTCACAAATACAGCAAATTTTAAGTTCAAACAGAATAACAAAAGATACAATTTTAAACGCAATGAAGAAAGTCAGAGGAAACAGAAAAGTGGATTGCAAAAACGCAGAAGAACAATATAAAGCACTTGAAAAATATTCAACCGATTTAACCTCCCTTGCCCGTAAAGGCAAATTAGACCCTGTTATAGGCAGAGATGATGAGATAAGGAGAGTTATACAGGTATTAAATCGTAAAACAAAAAATAACCCCGTATTAATAGGGGAACCGGGTGTAGGTAAAACCGCAATAATAGAGGGCTTGGCTCAAAGAATAATAAGAGGCGACGTACCTGAAAACTTAAAAGAAACAAAGTTAATCTCGCTTGACCTTGGTGCATTAATAGCGGGAGCAAAATTCAGAGGCGAGTTTGAAGAACGATTAAAAGCCGTTTTAAAAGAAGTAGAAGATTCTAACGGCGAAATAATAATGTTTATAGATGAACTTCATACGGTAGTAGGTGCAGGAGCAACCGAAGGTTCAACGGATGCAGGCAACCTTTTAAAACCAATGCTTGCAAGGGGAACATTAAGATGTATCGGTGCAACAACCATTAACGAATACAGAAAATACATAGAAAAAGACCCCGCACTGGAAAGAAGATTTCAGCCCGTTATGGTTGATGAGCCTTCTATCGAAGATACTATAAGTATTTTAAGAGGTTTAAAACAAAGATATGAAGTACACCACGGTGTAAGAATAAAAGACTCCGCACTTGTTGCTGCGGCAAAATTATCTGACAGATACATAACAGACAGATTTCTGCCCGATAAAGCCATTGATTTAGTTGATGAAGCGGCATCATCACTCAGAATTGAAATAGATTCTATGCCCGAAGAACTCGATATGCTTGTAAGGCAGAAAATGCAGCTGGAAATTGAAAGAGAAGCACTTAAGCAGGAAGAAAACTCGGATAATGCCGAAAAAATCCAAAATATAGAAAATATATTAAAAGACTTAAATGAAAAAATCGAGAAATTAAAAACTCAATGGGAAATGGAAAAACGCTCAATTCAAGGCGAAGCTTCAATAAAAGAGGAGATAGAAAAAGTAAAAATCCAAATAGAAGAAGCAGAACGCAATATGGACTTGCAAAAGGCCGCAGAACTTAAATACGGCAAATTGATAGGACTGGAAAAACAATTAAAAGAAGCGGGCGAAAATACTCAAAATCATAAAAATACTTTATTAAAAGAAGAAATAGATGAAGATGATATAGCTGAAATAGTAAGCAAATGGACGGGTATTGCCGTAAATAAGCTTATGGAAAGCGAAATGCAGAAGTTAGTCAACATGGAAGAATTTTTGCATAAGCGGGTAGTAGGTCAGGAGGAAGCCGTTACGGTTGTATCTGATGCGATAAGGCGGGCAAGGTCAGGTTTAAAAGACCCGAACCGTCCTATCGGAACATTTATCTTCTTAGGTCCTACGGGTGTAGGTAAAACGGAACTCGCTAAAGCCTTAGCGGAATTTATGTTTAACGATGAAGATGCACTTATAAGAATAGATATGTCAGAATATATGGAAAAACATACCGTTGCAAGATTAATCGGGGCGCCTCCGGGGTACATCGGCTACGACGAAGGCGGTCAATTAACGGAACACGTAAGAAGAAAGCCCTATTCCGTTGTACTTTTTGATGAAATCGAAAAGGCACACCCTGATGTATTTAACATAATGCTTCAAATCTTTGATGACGGCAGATTGACTGATTCAAAGGGCAGAACCGTTGACTTTAAAAATACTTTAATTATATTAACAAGTAATATAGGTAGTGACATTATTCTTAAAAATACTCTTGAAGCAATGCTCTCTGAAAAACAGGCAGAACAGACAAAAGAAGAAGTAATGGCTTTAATGCAGCAAAGGTTTAAGCCTGAATTTTTAAACAGGATAGATGAAATAGTATTCTTTAAAGCATTAACAATGGCTCAGCTTGCTAAAATAGTTGATATACAAGCACAGCACTTACATAAGCTCTTGAGCGAACAAGATATAACACTTGATATCACGGAGGATGCAAAAGAATTTCTTGCTCAAAAAGGCTATAACCCTATATACGGGGCAAGACCCTTAAAAAGAACAATAAGACAGCTTGTAGAAAACCCAATGTCCAAGAAAATTCTAAAACAGGAAATAAAACCCCACTCAAAAGTTATAATTGATGTAAATAACGATGAATTAACTTTTAAAACAGAAAATCTTGATTAAACAACATACACACAAGTACTATTTTAACCCGAAGAATTAAGTTTCTTCGGGATTTTTTTCTTCTTTATTATGCAGACCTAACCAGAAATTTTTAATTCTTGTTCCTATAGAATCAAGATCCTCCATTAAAGGATCTTCATTATCTTCTTTTTTGGAAGATAATTCAAAAACATCCGATTCATCTTTATTTTGTTCGTCTTTCTTTTTTCTTTCCTGTTGAAAGTAGCCCAAATTCCCCGCACCGCCGTCATTTGTGTGGTGAGATTTTTGGATTGCCGGTAAATTTTCAGGACCATTTATACCAAACGACATTTTTTATGCCTCTTTTTATAAAAGAACACAATTTATATTATCATTATATACTACTTTTGTAGAGTTTTAAATCATGAGTTTAGAGGATTATTAAGTTTGTTAAGTTAGCAAATTTTAAAATTTTTATACTTTAAAACATCATAAATAAAGAACATATACTATGCTGATAAATCCGATTAATTTAATAAAAATAACTAATAATAATACACTACCGAAAAGGAATTTTATATCAATTCCTTTAAAAACAGATGTTTTTGAAAGAACAATCTCTTTTAAAGGATTGCCTCAGCCTCAAATTGCAAAAACAGTTCCCGTTCATTTAACGGGTGAAGAAAGATTAAATTTAATATCAGGTAAATATCAAAATAATTCTAATAACAAAATTATAAGGGCATTAAATAATAAAATCGTATGTCTTAGTGATGAAGAATTTAATAGAGCCGTTGAAATCGCCGATACAAAAGGAATTAATATAGAACAGGCTTTGCCTTTAGCGGCTTTTCATAATGATGATGAAAACATTGAAAGAGCAAAAAAATTAATCGGCAAAAAAGTAAATAACCAAAAAATTCCCGAAGAGTTAATTGCTGTTCTTGCAAAAGAATATACTGATGAACAAATGCA
>CANQAL010000039.1 GCA_947589255.1 Candidatus Gastranaerophilales bacterium
GTCATCTATTGAATAGGAGGGATATATGCAATCATATGCAATAGCCGGTTTATATTGTGTTTCAGGGATTGTAACAACAGCAAATCTGTTTGTTTCCGTACCTGTTCCATGGGTCAGGTTAATTGCCACAATCGGAACTGCTTTTTCGGGAATAAACTTAAATTCCATTATATCTCTTGCACTTACTCCGTCATTTGCAAGCATAATAGCCGCTGTTTTAGCCGCATCTATCGGAGAGCCTCCGCCTATACCCATAACGGCTTTAGCACCAAACTCTCTGCCGAGTTTTGCCGCTTCATCTACCGCATCCGCTGTCGGGTTCGGTGTCACTTGTGCATAATTTATATAAGTTATTGCATTATTCTTGAATGCTTTTTCTATTACATCCCAAGCCCCTGAAGATTTATAAGCATTTCTACCTGAAACAACAAGCACTTTATCCAGTCCCTTTGATTTCATATCTTTTGCTATATCTTCCATTTTATTGATAGCGCCAAAACCAAAGTATACATTAGGTTTTACACGCAGCTCAACAACGGAATTAATATCAACATCACTTCTCCACATATTATGTCTCCTTTCTTGAATATCCGATTATACTACATTTTTTTATTAAAATAAATATACCGATTTTATGATATGTTCTTGATAATAAAAAAAATATTATTTAAAATATTTTTAAAGGTAGAATTATGCACTATAAAAGCTGTCAATGGGTTAACAGAGGAATAGAATTCAGAACGGATGAAATCCGCATTTGCTGTTACGGATATTTGCAGGGCAGAGAAACTGAATATCAAACAACTTTATTTTCTGATTACCATGGCGGAAAAATTGATTGGGATAAATTCTTTGAAATAAAACATCAATTAAAGCAAATGCATAAAGAAGGCAAATACTTAGATGCCTGCAAAAACTGTATTTACCTATATGAGAACGATTGGGATGATGATGATTACATAAATCACTTAACTTTCAACCATTGGACGAAGTGTAATTGCGCTTGTACTTACTGTTATACGAACAATGACAAAAAAGCTTACAATCAATTTAAAGAATATAAAATTTATCCGATAATAAAAGATATGTTCAAAAAAGGTTTAATCAAGAATTTAGAAAGTTCTTGTTTATGCTTTGGGGGCGGTGAACCTACTATTTTAGATGATTTTGATAAACTTATTGATATCTTTTTAAAGCATGGAAGCAAAAATATCAGAATTAATACTTCCGGAATAAAATATTCTAAAAGCATTGAAAAATCACTAAAACTTGGGGCTATGAGTATTGTAATATCTCTGGATGCAGGATGCCGTGAAACTTACGAAAAAATAAAACAGGTAAAGTGTTATGATAAAGTCTGGGATAATATAAGAAAATATATAAAATGTCAGAAAGAACCTAATCTTGTAAAAGTCAAATTTATTTTAATCCCAAAAGTTAATGACAGCTACGAAGAAATAAACAAATGGTTTGATGAAGTTGTTAAAAACGGAGTTAAAGCTGTAAGTTTGAGTGTTGAGCAGGACTGGTTTAACACCAATCAGCCGAATTTCCCGGATGACATATATGAAAAGATTTCGTATATGGAGCAAAAAGCAAAAGAATTAAATCTTGATATGGAAATTTACTGTGAGGCTCTGGCTGTTTTAAGAGACGGCAAAAAAAACCCTTCTTAAAATAAGAAGGGGATGAGCACTAAGAATAAGCAATCAGAAGAGTTGAGGATTTACTCTCTTATAATAAATTATTTTACCTATGTCTTCATTACACTTAATGACTATATTTAATAGTTATACTTTTGTATAAATAAACTTAAACCTTATTTGTATTGTGACAGGAAATAATATAAAATTAAAATATTGAACAAGGATTGGAATTATGAATAAAGAAGAAGAATTAAAAGCTATAAAACAAGAATGTTATGAATGCAAAAAGTGCGAACTTGGTAAAACAAGAAATAACATAGTATTTTCGGACGGAAATGCCGATGCAAAAATTCTGCTTATTGGTGAAGCCCCCGGGGCTGATGAAGATGCAACGGGAACTCCGTTTGTCGGCAGGGCGGGAAAACTTCTTTCCAAATTAATTGAAGATTGTAATCTTTCAAGAAAAGATGATTTTTATATTTGTAATACCGTAAAATGCAGACCGCCTGAAAACAGAGTTCCGACAGACCAAGAAAAAAAACTATGCGAAAATTATCTTTTATCGCAGATAAAAATTGTTAATCCTAAAGTAATTGTTTTATGCGGAGCAACTTCCGCTAAATCTTTTCTTGGAGATAAGATAAAAATCTCTCAAATACGGGGTCAGTGGTTTAAAATCTTTGATAAATACGATGCAACGGTTATTTTTCATCCTTCATACCTGTTAAGAAATCATTCGGAAGCTGAAGGCTCGCCAAGGGGGCTTACTAAACAAGATTTATTAAAGATAAAAGAATTTATCTTAAAATAAACTTAACATTTGTAATATTTATTATTTTTACAACCCAATAAAAACAAGCTTTTTGGCTATCAGTTTCTTTTATTTTCAATTTTAATTAACAAATTGTACAGTTCTTGTTTATGTCTGATAAAATAAAATTTATAAGGGTTAATAGAGAAAGTACATCATGGCTGCAGATAATAATTATAAAGAAATTTTGGAAGAAGTTGTTAATAAACTGGATAATATTGATACGGTTAAGGAAGTTGATGTTCTTAATATAAAGGAGGCTGTTGAAGAACTCGGAAACTTAATGACTGATTCACAAGTAAAATTAAATTTTCAGGAAATTAAAGACAAACTTGAATCTCTTTCACTGCAAATGGATAATTGCAATGAATCTCTTTTAAAAGACATTTATACAGATATAAACAAATTGAAAGAAACATCTTCTTCAGTAAATCAATATATAGAAAATCTTCAAAATATACAAAATTTAGCACTTACAAGTGCTGAATTTGAAGAATATCAGAAACAGCAGTTAGATTTAGCTCTTAAAACTAATGAAAATATTTTTAATGAATTAAATGTAATAAAAGAAAGCTCCAATACCACAAAAACTAATACAAACATAAAACAAATTGAAAAAAATTTAGAAACCCTACATAAAAATTTAACAGGTTATATCGAAATAATCACATCCAAAATAGACAGTTCACCCAAAATATCAGAATTTGAAACTGTTATGAAGGATTTAAACGATATCAGCAGAAAAGATATAAAAGAAACAAATTCTTTATTAAAAAAATTACAATTAAAATTTGAAACCTTTAAAGATAAAGAATTTCAAACTCAATTTTCAAAAATATCCGAAATATATGATAACCTTACAATAATTAATGCTTGGATAGAAAAAGTAGGATTTCTTAATAAATCAATAGAAAATGTTTATGCCAGATTAGGCGCAAATATAGATTTTGATGATGTTTCAGAAAAAATTGATATTATTTACGAAAATATTTCCGCACTTAATAATTGGACAATGAAAATTGATACTGTTGATGAATCCGTTATTGAAATCCAATCGAAAATAACGGCATTAACCGATTTAATTTCCCAATCAGGAAATATTTCGGAAGCATTAAATGAAATAAAAAACAGATTTGATTCAACCTTTACCGGCGATTTGGATTTTGAAGATATTACAAATAAACTTGATATTGTTTATGAAAATCTATCTTCTATTAACACTTGGGCAAGCAAAGTTGATGCCCTCGATGAGAAATTCATTTCATTAGAAAACAATGCTGATAATATTAATAATAAAATTGAGTCTGTTGATAACAAAATAAAAGATTTTGATGAAATAAATAACAATATCAATGAAATAAAAGAAAATGTTGCCAATATAAATAATGTTATGGATGAAGAAATGATTTCTTCCAAAATTGATATTATTTATGAAAATATAACACTTTTAAATAAGTGGATTAATAAAATCGATGATATTTCAAAACAAAGCGAAGTTCTTGATAATAAGTTTAATGAAGCAAATTCCAATATAAATGAAAAGATTGATAAGATAACCGAAACTTTATCAAGTGCATCGGAAAATTTAGATAATGTATCTGATATAAAAGAAAAACTTGAAAAAATATCTTCAGCATTAAATTCAATTACACATTCATCAACATCGGACAATGATTCTTATATTTATTCACTTCTTGATATTGAATCAGATTTTCTAAAATTACATAAACTTCTCGATGATAATACAAAAACAACTTCTAACGATATCAATGCTTTAAAAGCAAGATTTGAAGAATTAAATGATGATATTTCAAGTATAAGTGTAAGAACTAATAAATTAATACTTTCCGCAGATGATGCAAATAAAGAATTTAAAAATTATCTGGATGATTTTAAAGAAACAATAAATTTATTAAATGAACAAAGAGAAAATTTTAATCCGGAGTTAAAATTTAATCTTTTAGGTACAAGATTAACTGAGCTTGTACAATTAATGAAAGATAATTTATCTTCTAATGAAAATTTAAACACGGCATTTCTTTATCTTGCTGAATGGGTTGATGCAACAGGCAAAGTATTAAATAATATTTCATCTGATATTGAGCAGGTTAAAAATCTTTCAGGTAATCAAGTTCAAAATAATCTGGAAGATAAATTAAATACAATAATTTCAGAAAATCATAAAAATGCTGTTAAATTTATAGATAATACTCAAAATCAAACTTTAAATTTAATTGATGATAATAAAAAAGAAATTATAAGACTTATTGATGAAACTCAAAATCAAACTACAAATTTAATTGATGATAATAAAAAAGAAATTGTAAGTCTTATTAATGCAAGTCAAAATCAAAATATAAATTCGATTAATGATAATAAAAAAGAATTAACAAAATTAATTGATGAAACTCAAAACGAAACTATTTTTGTACTTACCGAATATAAAAAAGAACTTTCAAATACTATTAATGAAGTACAAAATAAATTATCCGTTGAAATAAATGATGTACAAAGCAAATTATCTGATGAATTTAATGAAGTACAAAATAAATTTTCTGACGAATTCAATAATGTACAAAAAAATAATGAAAAATTAACAGATGAAATTTCAGAAATTAAAAGTCTGTTAACGGGGGTTATTGTTCAGTTAAATACGGCATTAACTCCGGATATTGACTCATTAAATGAACGCATTAACAAGCTGGAAGAAGAAAATACCAATCGCTTTAAAGAATTGGAAGAAAAAATACAAAAACAAACAGAACAGCAAGCAAAACAAATAAATTCTGTAGAAACCAAAATAGAAGATATGACTTCTAAATTTAATAAATTAATAGAAGTATTCTCAGAAGATAATAAGAACTACGAAATAAAAGATATATTAAACTACATAGCAACGCAGACTTCATCATTAAATGAGGCAATGCAAAATCAGCAGAACGCAAATACGGTAATAGATACCGTAGCAGAAAAGCTTACAAGTTTTGATGAAAATATTAATAAAATAGTTTCATACATTGAAGAAGAATAAAAATGAACTATTTTGAGCGGGCAAAAAAATTCAGAGCAAAAAAAAGGCTCGGGCAGAATTTTCTTATTGATGAGGATTGTATTCAAACAATACTTGATGTATCTGATATTACAAAAGAAGATATCGTTGTTGAAATAGGCCCCGGGCTTGGTTTTGTTACGGAACAGCTTGTTAAATATGCAAAAAAAGTTTATGCCGTTGAACTTGATGAAGATATGATTAATGAAATATCTAAAATCAATGCGGATAATCTGGAAATTATCCATAATGATATTTTAAAAACTGATTTATCCGAGTTTGGCGAAAATCTAAAAGTTGTTGCTAATATTCCTTATTATATAACTTCGCCGATTTTAGCGCATTTATTGGGCGAGGTTGATGATTTGGATAATAAAAACAGAAAATCAATTTCGCAAATTGTTTTAATGGTTCAATATGAAGTAGCAAAAAGACTCAGTGCAAACGAAAAATCACCTTCAAAAGAATTCGGATTATTATCAATTCTGGCTCAATTTTGGGCGGATATTGAATTTATAAGAAAAGTAAGTTCAAGAGCATTTTTTCCTGCTCCGAAAGTTGATTCGGCTATTGTAAAAATCAATGTTAAAAATCAACCGTTATTAAAATTAACCAATTATAATTTCTTTAGAAAAGTAATAAAAGCCTGCTTTGCGACAAGAAGGAAGAATATAAAAAACTCGCTTATTAATGCGGGGTTTAGTAAAATTGCAGTTGAGAAAACTCTTAAAGACCTTAATATTAATGAAAACCTTCGTGGTGAAGTGCTTTCTATTAAACAAATGGGTGATTTAAGCGAAAAATTGAAAGATAATTTATGAAAACTATAAAAATAAAAACTCCCGCAAAAATTAATTTAACTCTTGAAGTCCTAAATAAGCGTCCTGACGGATTTCATAATATTCAATCAATTATGCAGAATATTAATTTATATGATTATTTAACTTTTGAACTTGAAGAAAAAGAAGGAATTACAATAAATTTAAGCGGGAATACGGATGAAATTCCTTATAATGAAAAAAATTTAGTTTATAAATGTGCATTAAAATTTTTTGAAAAATTGCAAATTAAAAATGCTCATTTAACGGTATTTATCGAAAAAAATATTCCCGTATCAGCGGGGTTAGCGGGCGGAAGCACAAACGGGGCAGGCACTTTTTATGCTTTAAATAAATTGTATAATAATTTGCTCAATCAAAATGAATTAGAAGAATTATGCGCTCAAATGGGGTCTGATTTAAATTTCTGCCTGACGGGCGGCTGCAAATTATGTACTTCAAGAGGCGAAATAACGGAGAAATTGCCGTTTTATGAACAGGGAGTATCCTTAATAAAACCTAAAAATCTCGGAATAAGCGCAAAAGAAGCATATACTAAATTTTCAATGCTCAAGGATAAAACAAATCCCAATAATACGGATAAATTAAAAAAACTTTTAGAGAAGGGAAAATTTGATAAATCACTAATATATAACAGTCTGGAAAAAGCACTGTTAAACGATTATAAAGAACTAAATGAAATAAAAACTAATGTCAAAAACTCTCTAATGTCAGGGAGCGGATCAACGTTTTTTGTATTAAATGATAAACTTGAAGGGAATTTTGACACAAATGAGTACAAAATAATTGAAGGATTAAAAACAATACCGCAAGGAGTTAGTCAAATATAATGGAAAATATAATCATAACCGAAAAAAGCAATCCAGATACAGTAAATATAGATATATCATCATCGCTTGAAATAGTACAGATGATAAATAACGAAGATTTAAAAGTTGCGCAGAAAATAAAAGAAAATTTAAACCCTATAGCGCAGGCAATAGATTTAATAAGCGATAATTTTCTAAAAGGCGGAAGATTATTTTATTTTGGAGCAGGCACAAGCGGAAGATTAGGTGTTTTAGATGCATCAGAGTGTCCTCCAACCTTTAACAGCCCATATGATATGGTGCAAGGAATAATCGCCGGCGGTGATAGAGCCTTAAGGTATGCAATAGAAGGTGCTGAAGATTCAACAGAACTTGCAGAAGAAGATTTTAAAAAATGCTCGGTTAAAAAAAATGATACCGTTTGTTCAATTTCCGCAAGCGGAAATGCAAATTATGTAATAGAGATTTTAAGACTTGCTAAAGAAAATAACACAAAAACTGTTGCAATTACCTGCAACCCGAAAGCAGAAATGAATAAATATGCTGATATAGTAATATGTATAGAAACAGGCGCTGAAGCAATAACAGGCTCAACAAGGATGAAAGCGGGCAGCGCGCAAAAAATGGTATTAAACATGCTCACAACAGGCGCTATGGTTAAAATCGGAAAAACATATAAAAATTTTATGATAGATGTTAAACCGACCAACACGAAGTTAAAGGATAGAGCGGTAAGAATAACTTCTCAAATCGCTGAAGTTAATTACGAAACAGCGAAAAATCTGCTTGAAAAAAACAACTATAAAATAAAAGAAAGCATATTACAATTAAAATATAATGTTGATTTTATTAAAGCACAGGAACTTTTAAAGGCAGAAAACGGCATAATCAGACGAGTATTTGAAAAAAATAATTGAAGTGCTAAATTTAAAGAAAAAAGGGATAATTTATGCCGAAAAGTATTTTGTTTATTATTGATGAACTTGAACTAAAGTATTTTGAATTTAATGATTTAGTAACTAATTTTTGGTTTATAAAAGAATTTTTAAAAAGAGATTATAAAGTATCCGTTGCGGTAAAAGGCAATTTATTTATTGAAAATGCAAAAGCTTGGGTTTTATCTTATAATTCATTTTTAAAAGATGAAAACATTTTTTATGAAAAAGAACTGACAAAAAATATGGTCAATGATTTTGATGTAGTATTCTTTAGACCCGATCCGCCGGTTGATATTGAATATATTAATGCCTGCTATGTATTTGACTATGTAGATAGAAGAAAGACATTACTAATAAATGACCCATCCGAAATAAAAAACTTTAACGAGAAACTGCACGTAAATTATTTCCCTGAATTTGCGCCCGAAAATATAGTAACGGCTTCACCCGAGTTAATTTTAAAATTTGCGGAAAAAAATCATGAAACAATCCTGAAACCCTTAAACAGATGTTTTGGAAGCGGAGTTTATTATTTAAACAGCGAAGATAAAAATCTTTTAACAATAATAAACTCAATGACCCAAGAAGGCAAAACTCCCGTAATGGTTCAAAAATATATCCCCGAAGCAAAATACGGAGATAAAAGAGTTTTAATTATCGGCAGAACAGTATTGGAGGAATGCATACAAAAACTGCCGGGCGACCATAATTTTAAGTTTTCCATCCACAATGACAAATACTTCCAAGATTCATATTTAACTCAAAACGAAAAATTAATGGCTGAAAAAATAGCAAGTCAATTATCTGAAAGAGGATTATATTTAATCGGTCTTGATGTTATAAATGAAAAAGTAATAGAAATAAATGTAACAAGCCCATGCTATTTTATAAGAGAAATTAATCAGCATTACGGCATACATTTTGAGGAAAAAATAATGGCACATTTAGAAAAATTAATTTCTAATCGTTATGCACAAGAAAGGTTATATGCTGTTAACCGATAATAAAACCGATATCCCGCTGACTATAAAAGAACTGAGCGAAGTATTTTTCTCGGGATGTAAAAATGAAACATCAATAGGAGTAGAATCCGAAAAACTTCTTGTTTATACGAATTCAAAAAAAGCCGTAAAATATGAAGATGTAGTAAAGATATTAAATTCTTTTGATGAAAATAAATGGCAGAAAATATATGAGGAAGGTCATTTAACAGCCTTAAAGGGCGATATCGGGATGATAACACTTGAACCCGGTAGCCAGATAGAAATAAGCCTGAAACCATATAAAACTCTTGATGAAATAACGGCTAAACTTAACGGATTTTATACGGTGCTTAAAAATTATGCCCAAAATATCGGGGCAGAAGTATTAGATATCGGTATTCAGCCCGTATCAACTTTTGATAATATAAAAATAATTCCCAAAAAACGATATGAGTATATGACAAAATATCTGCCCACAAAGGGATTAAGTCCTTTTATTATGATGAGAGAAACTGCAGGTATTCAGGCAAATTTTGATTACAAAAACGAAGAAGATGCAATCAGAAAACTTTCCTTGGCATTAAAAATGAGCCCTATAATAAGTGCCGTTTATTCAAACTCCCCCGTAAGAGGCGGAAAATTAACCGGTTATAAATCTTTTAGAGCAAATGCCTGGCTGAATGTTGATGAGGACAGGTGCGGGCTGATAAGTAAAAAACTTTTTGAGAAAGAACTTAATTTTACATTTAATGATTACATTGAAACCCTTCTTGATGTACCGATGATTTTTATTGAACGAAACGGGAATTACTATGGGGCGGATATTACTTTTAGAGAATTTATGAAAAACGGATTTGAAGGATTAACAGCGCAAATAAGCGACTGGTTAACACATATCAGCTTATATTTTCCTGATGTAAGGCTGAAAAGCTATGTTGAAATCCGCAACCATGATGCACAAAATGAGGAAATGACATTTTCCGTTCCCGCATTTTGGAAAGGGATTATATACAATTCAAATGCAATGAGTGAAATTGAAAAAATCTTATCAGATTTTACTTATGAAGATTTTATGCAATTAAGACAGGATACCCCGAAAATCGGGATAAACGCAAAATTAAATAATTATGTAATTGCCGATTTGGCAAAGGAATTTTTTAAAATTTCAGCTTTAAGCCTCAAAGAAAACAAGCTTAATGAAGAAAAATACCTTGAATGTGTATTTGAATACTTAGATAAAGGCATAACTCCCGCAGATAATATAATTAACCATTTTCCGTGCTATTAGTCTGTTACTTTTCATGGTTTTAAAATTTAAAATTATGAAATGAAAATTGATTATTTTGAAGTTTTAAGAAAAAATTTAAAAAGATACAGAAATGAAAAAGGCTATACTCAAGAGAAATTAAGCCTTGAATCAGATATTTCAGCTGATTATATTTCTGAAATAGAACGAGGGAAAAAAACTCCAAGTTTAAAAAGATTAATTAAAATTGCCGATGTGTTGAAAGTTCCTGTTAACAAGTTTTTTGAATAATTGAATATATATTAATTAATATCCACAACACTTACACCGTCACCGCCTTCAGCATTTTCTCCAGGGCGGAATTTGGCAACATAAGGCGAATTCATCAAATAGTCCCTTATTACCTGCTTTAATGCACCCGTCCCATGCCCGTGGATAATATAAACAGGCGATAAATTAACCAAACTTGCCTTATCAAGGTAAGCTTCAATCTCATCAAGCGCTTCTTCACAGCGATATCCCCTTAAATCCAAAGTCTGCGAAATTGACCTTCTTTCTAAAGAAAAATCCTTTTTGAATATCCCTTTTGCTTTTGCCTCATGTTTAATCAAATTTTTATTTAAAACAGCGAGTTTATTTTGTTTAACCTTTGTTTTTAATTGACCCATTTGAATTTGGACATTTTTATTTTTATCGGGCAGAGCAAGAATTGTAACCTCCTGATTTAAATCCGTAATCATAACTTTATCACCGATTTTTGCTGTCCCCCAATCAATAGGAGTATATTTTTCGGCAATTTCATCTTCATCCGAGCGAAAGCCCGAACGCATAGCCGTTTCTATTCCTGCAAGACGGTGAAAACTCCTGCGAGCTATTTTTTCGGATTTTTCCTCACGCATTTGTTTTAGAATATCTTTAATTTCTTCTCTTGCCTCATCAAGAGAGGTTTCATATTTCTTTTTATAAATATGAATGTTTTTCTTTTTTTCTTTTTTAATTTCGTTTAATTTATCGTTTAAACTCTGTTCAAGCCGTTTTACGTTTTCTTCTTTTTCTTCGATAATGCGTTTTGAATCGGATAATTCCTGCTGAGTTTTTTGGAGTTCCTCTAAAACCTTTGCCGTATTATCTTTTTCGTTAAAATAGGTTTCTCTTGCATTTGATATTATTTCTTCTTTTAAGCCGAGGTTTTGCCCGATTGATATTGCATTGCTTGCACCGGGGATTCCGATTAAAAGCTTATATGTGGGCTCAAGTGTATTAATATTAAATTCAACCGAAGCATTAATGAAGCCTGATTTTAAATATGCAAGCGATTTAAGTTCTCCGTAATGGGTTGTTGCAACAATAAATGCACCTTTTTTTTGCAGATACCCTAATATCGCCTGAGCAAGCGAAGCTCCTTCTTTAGGGTCAGTACCTGCCGATATTTCGTCAGGCAGAATAAGACTTTCACTGTCTGCATGGTTGATTATATTTACAATATTTGTCATATGAGCAGAAAATGTTGAAAGATTTTGTACTATGCTCTGCTCATCACCGATATCGGCAAAAACCTTTTTAAACGGGTATATTTCAGCTTCATAGCATGGAATGTGCAGTCCTGCCTTTGTCATTAATACACATAAACCCACAGTCTTTAAAACAACCGTTTTCCCGCCCGTATTAGAGCCTGTTATTATCATGCAGTTTTTATTTTCATCAATATAAAAATCATTTTCGACAATGTTATCTTTGGATTTTATTAAAACGGGATTTTTCATCATTTTTAAATTAATAACTTTTTTATCCGATATTTTAGCGCTTGTCCCGTCAAAAGATATAGAATACTTAGCCTTTGCAAAAATAAAATCAAGTTCAATTAACTGCAGATTTGAATTTTTAATTTCATCCGAATACTGCCCGATTTCGTTAGAGAGAATTTTTAATATTTTTTCCGTTTCAATTCGGATTTGCGCTTCAATTTCTCTGATTTTATTATTTAATCCGACCAAAATTTCAGGCTCGATAAAATATGTTTGATTACTTTGAGATACATCATGAACAATCCCCGAAATTTTATTTTTACACTCCGCTTTAACCTGAAATACCGTTCTGCCGTCCCTTTGAGTATAAACCGTATCTTGAAGATTAGAAGTAAAATCACTGTTTTGCATTAAAGTTGATACGCATGCCCGAACATTTTGATTGGTATCTCTTAAAGTTTGATATAAACTTTTTAACTCGCTTGTTGCATCTTCTTTTACGGTATATGAAGGAGTAAAAGTATTAAATATTTTATCTTCAAATTCCTTATTGGCAAATAAAGAATTTTTTAACTGCGAAAGCTCTATATAATCCTTTGAACAATCATCGAGAAAATTACGCATTAATCTTGACGTTCTTAAAGTGCGGGCAATATTAATTATTTCTTCTTCACTTAATCTGAGCTTCTTTTTTGCGTCATTTAAAGTTTTATCAATATCATAAACATTTTCTAAAGGAATATTTAATCCCTTTGAAAGGATATTTTTTGCCTGAGTTGTTAATAATAATTGATTGATAATTGTATTAACATCATCATAAATTTGAGAATTAAGACATCTTTGCGCACCGAGATTACTTACGGCATAAGCGCTTAAATAGCCTAACACTTTATCAAATTCTAAAATTTGTTCGGTTGATTTACTCATAAAGTAATTATAAACAAAAAAAGAAGGATAAGAAAAAATCCTATCCTTCTTTTTAATATAAATTAATTGACTATTTTTTAGCTAAAACTTTACCGTCAACAATTTCTTTGAATTTTTTACCTGCAGTAAATACGGGAGCTGTTTTAGCAGCAATTTTAATTTTAGCACCTGTTTGAGGGTTACGGCCTGTTCTTGCAGCTCTTTTTCTGGCTTCCCATGTACCGAAACCAACTAAAGTTACTTTTTTACCTTTAGCAACTGTTTTTTCAATAGTTGACATTAAACTATTTAAAATTTCTGCTGCATCTTTTTGAGTAACTTTTGCTTTTTTTGATACTTCTTGTACGAGTTCTTCTTTATTCATGGTATAAACCCCTTTCCATTAAATATAACATCCTTATTATATCTATTTTTTTCAAACTGTCAATAGTTATGTTTCAATACAGTCATATTTTTGAGCGATGATGTTATTTATTTTTCATAGTTGGAAAGGCAATGACATCTCTAATTGTTGTAGAATTCGTTAGCAGCATAACAAGCCTGTCTATGCCCATTCCCATCCCTCCGGTCGGGGGCATACCGTATTCTAAGGCATTAATGAAGTCTTCATCAATATCACATGCTTCTTCATCACCTTGAGCCTTTGCTAATGCTTGCGCCTCAAACCTTTCTCTCTGGTCAACGGGATCAGTTAATTCCGAAAACGCATTGGCTAATTCCCATCCGTTAACTTTTGACTCAAAACGTTCCGTTAAACGAGGATTATTTCTGTGAACTTTTGCTAACGGAGAGATTTCTCTCGGATAATCAGTTATATGAACAGGTTGAATTATGTATGGTTCAACCTTATCTTCAAATACGGCTTCAACGATTTTACCCCAGTTCATATTTTCTTCCAGCTCAATGCCGAGTTCTTTTGCTGCTTTTTCGGCCTC
>CANQAL010000040.1 GCA_947589255.1 Candidatus Gastranaerophilales bacterium
AGCGATACAAAGCGAAGCACCGCAACGAAGTGAGGATGACTGAGCCTGTATGCGAAGTGGAACGGAGCTGTGAGAGCCGATATGTTGCCATTTAAAAGATGTTAAAATATCTTTTTTTAATTGATCGACAGAGTTTAAAACTCTATATAGTTTATTAATTATTATCCTTTTCAATTTTTAGTAATGATAATAAAATTGTTATAGGGAAGCATAAAAATAAACAGTATACATATCTCGGATTCATTTCCGGAAGTGTGATTGCTAAGAATAATAATGTTAATATTATCGGTGATAAAATTATTAATGATTTTATTCCGTTTTTTAAAATAAACAAATATCCAAATATCAGAAATATAAAGAAATAGATTGTTGGTTTATATAATAATTCATAAATATCCGTAATATTATTCAACTCTTTAATTTTTTGTTTAATTGTCGGGAAATAAGATTTTTCAACTAAATTGTTAAATTCATTACCGAAATTTTTGTTTAAAGTATGATAGTCTATTTTTGTAAATATATATTGTGTATAATTAAAGCCTTCAGGATTGATTTTATATTTGAGTATATATGAATTAATTATTAAGTAGTCTTTTAGCATAATAGGTAAATTATTTTTTAATATATTCAGGTACGTTTTCATAAAACGTCTTTTGTCTATTATAATTTTGGACATTTCATCATTTTCAAATAATAAATTATGCGGAAGATATTTATAATACGAGTTTTCCCACCTGTCTAAAGGGAATATTTCAGATAAAACCTTTTTATCATCTTCATTTATGTATTTATTGTAATGAAATACGGTTGAAATTTGATGAAGCGGAACCTGTAATATTTGATTATGAATAAAAGTAGTATCTTGTATTTCTAAGTTTAAATAAAGCAATAATAAAATTACCCCTGATAAAAATATATAACTTATAGAGGTAAATAATAGTTTTAATTTTACTTTGTTTAATGTAATAAATAATAAAATTAAATAGGAAATAGCAGTTGCAATTCCGTTATATCGGGTTAGAGTTATGAATATTAAAGAAATAATAAAAATCAATATATTTAATTTAGATTTAAAGAAATTATTCCCTTCTTTATAAAGAATGAATGTACAAAATATTAATGCGATTAGGGCAATATTAAAAAATACATCTTTCCATAAAGTTATAAGTGTTATGTTGTTATAAGGGTGTAATGCTATTAAAACAGAGGTTAAAATAAGTAAAGACTTTGGTAATGAATATTTTTCAAGTTTATTAAAAAAGTAACCTATAATAAAACTAAGCGATAGTATTTGTGCTAAAGAAACAGCTGTGGGCGAGTCCCATAATTGAGTTATTAAATGTATTAAATATGTATGAAATACAGGATGGGCTATGGGATAAACATTATTGTGCGAATAATTCCATTGAAAAATACAGTCTGTAGGCATAATGGCAGGATAAAATATTAATAAATAAAATATTCCCATAATAAGTATGGGAGAGGCATACAGAAAAAATGATAAATTATTATTTTTTTGAGTGCTTTGTTCTAATTTAATATTTGAATTTAAAACTATTAATCCTGTAAAGTATATAGAAAATAAAAAAATTAAAAAATATGACAATACATATAAGTATTTTCCATTCCCAATTTGTTCAAGCATAGTAATGTTATTTCTGACTTGAAATGAAAATACTTTTCCCGTATATGCGGAATCAAATCCTGCATTGTTGTTTGCAAAAGAAACATGTTGTAAAGTGTTAATTTTATATTTTTGATTATTTATTTTTAATTCCGCATAACCGCTATCTTCATCAAAATTTCCGAGAAAGATTAAAAATATTTGATTTGCTTTATCCCTGAATTGTATTTTTGCCGGATAGTATTTGTTTGAGATAAATTTATTATAATTAACCCAATATATTTGATTGTTTAATATTATTCCGCTTTTTTTAACATAATTTAGATTAATATTTCTGTCGTCCAGTTTTAGTGAGTATAAATCAAAATTATAACTTTTTGATGCTTCAGGTTTTGTATGAGTTGTTGTTAATTCTACTTCGACCGGAATCGGCGGATTGTGTTTATAGATATTAAATGAATATATTAATAATAAAGACATTAAAATTGAAAATATACATAAATATATATTTTCTTTCTTTGTAATTTTATTTTTTTTACTTTTAAAACAAATAACACCTAAAATAAAGGGTATAGCAGATATAAACAATTTACATAAAACCGGAATATGAATATAAGTAATATCTGCAGTATATGCTATAAGAATAGTTGAGATTATAATATATAAAACGGATAATAAGATAATCTTTTTCATAAACCAATTATTACATAATATAATCCTTATAACAATAATTATTATTTATACCAGGTTTTAAAGGTATTTATTTGATTTTCTAAAATATTATAATCGCCTTCAAATTTTATACATCTGTCATCAATGTATAAATAGGCAGGCTCTTTTATATTTGTTATGTCGCTAAAGTATTGTTCTATTTTATTTTTTTGAAGCCATTTGAACGTTAATATTTTATTTCGTACCGTAAATACTTTGATGTCGTATTCTTTACTTATTTTCTTTAGAAACTCTTCTGCCCCTTCTTTTATAGAGGGAATTACTTCTTTATCATAATTCCCCGTATAAAGATTTAAAACTCCGTCTAAGTCAATTAATATAGTTTTTTTGTTCAAATGTGTACCCTCTAAGAATACATTATATATTTTTGTAGTCTAAAAGTCTATTTTTCGAAATATTTTATTATTTCTTCAATGTGATTATCAATATCGACTTTATCCCATACTTTAATAATATTTCCTTCTTTATCCAGAATAAATGTTGTTCTTTGAATAGGCATATTGTTATTATGCTCTTTAAATGCCTGTTTTAGTTCATTAAATTTATCTGATAACAGGATAAAGTTTAAATTATGTTTGGTCATAAATTCGATATGGTCTTTAATATCATTAGCACTAACACCAATAATTTTGGCATAATTTTTAAGTTTTTCCATTGCATCACGAAACATATGAGCTTCTTGTGTGCAAACGGGGGTATCATCTTCGGGATAAAAATAAATAATCAGATTTTCTCCTTTTAAATCTGATAATTTATAAGATTTTTCTTCCCCTTGTTCATTAATCCCGTTAAGTTTAATATCCAAATAATGCATAAATTACTCCTTTTTGATAAAATTATAAATTCATTAAGGAGTAAAAAAATCGGTCATTAAGGAGATATAGCGGTTAATATTAAAGTAATGTAAAGTAAAATGAAACTTTATTATTGATAAACAGTCTAATAGACAAAAGGATAAATAAACAAATATAAAATTTTATATTATAATGTAATAAGTAAGGAGAGAGTTGTGAAAAAATTTTTAAAGAAATCAGCATTAATAACATTATCACTTTTATTTGTAAGTATAACTTGCTGCAGGAGTAATACCGCCTTAGCAGAGTCCGACTCGGAATTATATGATAATGTATGGAAAATAGTAAATACTAAATATTTAGATCAGACTAATAACGGTCAGGATTGGACAAGATGGCGTTATAAATATGATGATAAGATAAAAACACCCGAAGATGCTTATGTGGCCATTGATACAATGATTGCCAGCTTAAATGACAGATATACCAGATTTGTCACTCCCAAAGAATTTGAAGAAGAAAAAAGCGCCATAAAAGGTTCTTTATTTGGTATTGGTATTCAAATAGGATTAAGAGACGGCAAAATTGTAATTATTGCCCCAATAGAAGATACTCCCGGCGAAAAGGCAGGACTTTTAGCGGAGGATGAAATCCTTTCTATAGACGGTGTTTCTACAAAAGATATGACTCTTGATAAAGCCGCAGATAAAATCAGAGGAAAAAAAGGAACAACCGTCGAGCTCTTAATAAAAAGAAAAGGGGTACAGAATAAAACATATAAGGTGGTAAGAGATGAAATAGAAATCAAATCAATTTCTTTAAAGGCTCCTGAAAATTTTAAAATTGATGATAAAATCGGATATATAAGACTTAGTTCTTTTATGGGAAGAAATGTAGGCACTGAATTTAAAGATATTATGACAAAATATAAGGATAAAGAAGGTATTATTCTGGATTTAAGAGCTAATACCGGCGGTCTTTTAAATAATGCCGTATATATTGCCGATTTATTCCTTGATGATGAAATTATAGTAAGCACCGTAGATCGTGACGGATATAAAGATACTTCAAGATCTACAAGGAAATATTTTTCATCTCAGCCGTTAGTAGTTTTGATTAATAAAGGAAGTGCTTCGGCAAGTGAAATTCTTTCAGGTGCTTTAAAGGATAATCAAAGGGCAATTTTAATCGGTGAAAATACTTTTGGAAAAGGGCTTGTTCAGGAAGTTAAAAGCTTAGTTCCATATGGGGCGGGACTTAATATTACAATCCAAAAATATTTAACTCCTAACGGTACCGATATTAATAAAAAAGGTATTGCACCTGATATAGAAGTTAAACTGACGGAACAAAATATTAAAGATAAAGATGATGTTCAGCTTAAAAAAGCACAGGACGTTTTACTTCAAATGATTCAAAATGAGAAAATGACAGCTAACCGTTAATTTTATGATATACAATTTGAGCTGCATTTAATACAGGATCTATAGCTGGAGAATACGGCGGTGAATATGGTAAATCCAAGTTCATGAATGACTCCAGCTTTGTTTTGCTTAATATTGCAGGAATGACGGTATTAATTCTTTGATTTACATCACCTTCCCCAATGCCTTGTATCCCGAGAATAGTTTGAGTGTTTTTATCCGCAATAAGTTTAAGAGTCATTGTTCCTGTATTTGGCATATAGCCCGCTTTATCCCGTTTTGTTACTATAGCAAATTCGGGTTTAAATCCAAGCTCTTGGGCTTCTCGGTAACTTATTCCGATTATGGAAATCGTTAAATTAAAATACTTTGTTATTGTTGAGTTCAATATGCCGTCAAAAAAACAGCTCCCGCCTGCAATGTTTATGGCCGCGCAACGTCCTTCTTTATTTGCGGTTGAACCCATCGGAACCCAGGTGTATCTGTTTGTTACAAGATTAAAGTTATCCGTGCAATCGCCTACGGCATACACTCCTTGTTTTGATGTCTTTAGAGTTTTATCTACTTTTATAGAGTTATTTATCCCGAGTTTTATATCGCTTCCTTGCAAAAAATCGGTGTTTGGTCTTACTCCTGTCCCTAATATTACAAAATCTGTTTCTATTATTTTTCCTGAAGAGGTTATTACTTCTGTTACTTCGTTATTATCATTACCTTTAAATGCTATAACTTCTTCATTCGTCAGAATTGTTACCTGCCCCGGATTTTTTCCTATTATGTAATCAGTTACCATTTGGGAAAAATCTTCATCAAACATCTTGAGTATTTGAGTATTTTTTTCTATTAAAGTAACGTTAATGTTATTTTGAACAAGAGCTTCCGTTACTTCTATTGATATGTAGCCTCCGCCAAGCAATACAGCTCTTTTAGATGACATCATCTTTTCTTTTATATTTATTCCGTCTTGAATTGTTCTTAAAGTAAATATATTTTTCAAATTAATATTTGCTATATGCGGCATTATTGGAACTGCACCGGTAGCTAATACTAGAACATCATAGCTTGCTTCGTATTTATTACCGGATATTAAATCCTGAATTAAAACGGTTTTATCATCAGTGTTTACACTAAGACATCTTTGTTTTAAATGTATATCTATATTTTGTTTTTGAAAATCTTCTGGAGTTCTCATTATAAGTGTTTCGGGGTTTTGAATGATATTTTCTATAAAATACGGCAGCCCGCAAGCAGAATATGAAATTATATCCTCTTGCGTATATAAATCAATTTTAATATCAGGGTCTTCCCGTCTTAATTTTGCCGCAGTTTTGGGACCTGCCGCTCCCCCTCCTATTATTACAACTTTTTCCGTCATTTCGTTTTTCCTAAAATATCATCTGTTGTATTTCTATCCCGCTTATTTCTATCAGTGATTTTTCAAGTTCCATTGCATTATCTTCATTTTCTACCTGAAGGAGTATTATCCCTGATGAAGAACAAAATATTGATGAATTATTTATTCCTATTCGCATTTTTATTATGCAGTTAAATTTTGTTAAAATTCGTTGAAATTCAACTGCATTTTCTTCTTTTTCGGGTAGCTTTACCCCTATTATCACTGTCATTTTATTCTTTTATTTCTAATTTTTTTGTCTTTTTATCGTCAGCTTCCAATTTTGGTAAATGCAGGTCAAGTATTCCTTTTTTTAAGTCTGCGGTTGATTTTTCCACATCTATTTCATAAGGGAAATACAGTGTTCTTGAATAATTGCCGTATCTGAATTCTGTTTTATGATATTTATGTTTTTTATTTTCATCTTCTTTTTCGCTCTCTTTATGAGCTTCAATTTTTACATACGACTTATTAATATCAATATTTATATCTTCTTTATTTATCCCCGGTAATTCTACTTTTACGCAGTAATAATCATCATATTCTTTAACGTCTACTGGCATTGCCATGCCGTTTAACTCCTGATGGAAAATATATTCCGGAAATAAATTATCAAAACTTTTTTGCAGAATTGAATTTATATCTTCATTTAAAGTATTTAAAAAGGTTTCAGGCTTTTTAATTAAGTATTTCATAAAATTCTCCTATACAAATATACGAATTATTCGTATTCATTTTGTATAAAAGAACACAATAAATCATTACCTTACAGGATAATAAAATAATCTATATTTGTTCTGTTTCTTTTATTTTGCCAAGCTGCTTTTGTTTTAGCTTATTTACAACAGAATCAACCAGAAAATTATATGATTTTTTTTCTTTTATTTTCGGTGAAAACTCTTTTACAAGCATTTCTTCAACCATTGCCCTGATTTTTAAATCTTCATCTAAAAATCTTTTTTCTATTGAAGACGTACTTAATAAATCAGAAGGAACACTTACTTTATTTTTTGCAGAAGAAAATTTAAGCCAATCAATTTTGGGCTTTATATCTTTTAATTCCTTTACCAGTTTAAAGTTCTTTAGATTGAACATTTAATACAGACTTCTCCATTTTTAAAAGAAACATCTTCGACTGTTTTTGCATTTGTTTCCTTTATACATGATAGAACATTTTCTACCGTTTGTACAGTCTTTAGCTTTTCAGAAACGGAGTATAGTACTAAATTAAACAATAAAGAATTATCTTTAAGCATTGGTAATTCTTCATGCAGTATTTTTGAAATCATTAGTGATAACTTATCGGAATCAGAAAAATTATTCCCTATAGGACACGACATAAGAGTATTGTCTCTTTGTGTGCTGCCATTTTCTTTTACTAATTCGATTGTTACTTTTTTTTCTTGATTTAACATTTTACCTTACCTTTTCTTTAATTCCGATTAACTTCCGTTTCATAAAAAAATTATCAAAGTTTCAGATTTACAAAAAATGAATAAATGTTTACAAATCTTAATTTTTTGTTTTGTAAACATTTGTAACTTTAATTTTATATTTAGAAAATTTTTATAATTTTCAATTTTTAATGTAGGAGAAATAAGTGTTTATAAATATTATTCATGTAAAGGTTAAAAATGTGCTTAAGCACAAAAGGTGAAAAATGCAGACAATTTCTAAAATAGGTATTATTTACGATAAATTAAATTCGGATATACAAAATCAAAAAAGTTCATATTCTCGTGTAAAGTCGGAATATTTAAAAATGACTAAAAAACTTGCAAAATCCGATTTTGCACATTCTCCCATTGCACTTAAGCAAGAATTAGAAGTGCTGGAAAATCTTAAAATTAAAGCATTTGCAGAAGGTATTAAAGATGAAAGTGATTGGATTTATAAAAGAATTGCAGAAATTAATGATATTCTTTTAAATCAATCTAAAAAATCGGATTATGATATATTTACTGCAATGGCAAACTATAATGCGATGAATGTTCATTATGCCGCCTCTAATCAAACGGATGAAAAAAATATTGCAGAAAAATTTCCTGAATTATCAGAATATGAAGTTTCTCAGGCTGCAACCTTTTTTAAAACGGATTTTGAAAATAAACAGCTTGTTGAAGATTGTTTTAGAAAATTAATGAACATTGTTGACCCTTATACTGCTATGAGAGTTTTAAATAAACTCTCCGTAACGGGTGCAGATAATAAAAAAGTTATTTCAAAAGATGCTGTTGATACCGTATATACATTTAAAAAATGTTTACAGCATTCAAGAAATAATGAAATTAAGGAAAGAAAAAGCCCTTTAAATAATTTCAGTGAAGATGAAATGGAAAATATTATTAAACAAATATTTACGGATGAAGCTTCATTACCTGAAAAACAAAAGGCTTACGAAGCATATGTTAAAGAGTTAGAAGAAAATTTATTATTTGAATTTATTAATCAATTTAAAAACGAAAATGGCGAAATAAATAATAATTATCTTAGAACAGCAATAGTGTTAAGAAATTCAGGGATTATATATTCCGAATTATTAAAACTAATTGAATTTTGCACTGATGATAATGCTAATATCGATACCGAAAAAGTAGCAAATGTAAGTCAGTTAAAAAAATCAGGTGCTTTATCAAAAAGTATAAAATCACTTATTTTGTCTTGCAGAAAAGATGAAAACGGTAAAATCTCCGCTCGGGATATACAAACATGTTGTGATTTAACTATGGCTAATATTCCTGCAAATCAAATAAAACAAATATTGCCGTTAATAAGGGAGAATGATGAACTTAAATCATTGTTTATAAATATGTCAGATAAAATTTCGGATAAAAATATAATTTCTTCCGCAGCACAACTGATGAAGTCGCAAAAAGGAGAAATAAACGAAGATTCCATGGAAATAATGTATAATCTTTTAAATGGATATGGTGACGATTTAGACTTAGACTTTATAGGTAAAGTTTATGCCTTAGCCAAAGGAACAGGAGATGAAGTTAGTGAGGCTGCCCCTGCTGTTACCGCTTCAATGGTTTATAATGAAGACTCCAAAGAAAATTTATTAAAAGCATTCACACTTTGTTCCGATAAGGATGGTAATTTGGATGAAACTCTCTCTGATATCCTTTGGTCGTTTGCAACAAAGAAAACTTACTTTGAACTTACCGAAAAATTACTTAAATCATGTAAAACTGAAGATGGCACTATAGACCATAAAAAAGCCGAATACATTAATAAACTTCTTGAAGACGGCGAATCTCCGATTAGTGTTATGAATTTATTCATTTCTTAGTATCATCTTCTATCCATACGTAGGTTTTAGGCAAAGTTGAGGCAAACGGATTATTTATATCTTTGTAATTTATAGGGTTTGTTACAAAGTTATTTATATCGTTAATTCTACGTTTTATTTCTTTTAAATATATTTTTATATTCATCTTTCTTCCAACTTACCATAATTATTATATTTTGTTTGTTTATTGCAAATAAGATGCTTATTATTAATTTTTTTGAGAAAAAATTATACTAATGTATAATAAACTTTATGAAAGTAAAAATTTTAATTACAGACGATACACATACTTGGCTTGAATTTCATAAAAATCTTATTCGAGATTTATACGGAAATATATTTGAAATTACAACGGCCTCCTCTGCAAAAGAAGCTGTTGAAATAATTCAAAAGAATTCGGATAATCCGTTTTCAATTATTATTTCAGATTTGCAGATGGAAACGGATTATGAACCGAAACTGGCAGGTGAATGGCTTTGTGAACGGGTTAAAAGTATGCCTGCTTATTCAAATTCCAAAATAATTTTAATCTCGGCTATGTATAATATTGAACATATTGCCCAAAGTTTAAATGTAGAATGTATTCCTAAAAACAGGCTTGTAAATAATAAATTATTAATGAAATTTATGCTTGAAAAATTAATGCCGTTTTTAAGCAATATAGAAATATAAAATTTATATTTGATTTTGTTTGTGTTAGTATAAATTTGATTATGGTTAATTTGGACATGTCGAAATATTCAGTAATAACCTTAGAAGAAGTGCATTCTACAAACAGTTATGCACTTGAAAACATTATGTTTTATGAGGACAGAACCATTATTTTTACCTCTCATCAGTCAGACGGCAGAGGACGATATAACAGAAAATGGATTTGTGATGATTCAGAAAATATCTATACATCAATAGTTTTGAAACCTGAAAATACCGAAAACTATCCTTATCAAAATTTAACTCAGTATTTATCGGTTATTTTGTGTAAGTTTTTGGAAAAAGAATTTAATTTAAATCCGCAAATTAAATGGCCGAATGATATCTTGGTTAACGGGGCTAAAATTTCGGGTATTCTTGCGGAAACTCATATGAGTAATAATAAAATAAATGGAATTGTTTTAGGGCTTGGGCTTAATGTTAATATGAAAGATGAAACTCTAAGTTCTATCGATCAAAAAGCGACATCCCTATACTCTATATTAAATAAAAACTTTGACTGCGAATTGATTTTAAGAAAACTTGCAGATATGTTTTTTGAAGAATATGACAGTTTTATAAAAAACGGGTTTAATTATATAAAATCAGATTACATATCAAGATGCGGATTTTTGGGCAAAAATATTACCGTTAAAGAGCAGGGTAAAAGTATCGGATACTTTGCCAAAGCGATTGATGATAACGGTCTATTGCTCGCAACAGATGAAAATAATAACGAATGTAAGATTATAACAGGAGATATATTATGTTAAATGAAGGTTTAACACTTATGGCGGCAGGCATGGGAACGGTTTTTTCGTTTCTGATTATTTTATGGATTGCCGTTAGTATTATGGGAAAAGTTGTCGGATATTTAAATAAACTCTTCCCCGAACAAGTAAAAGCAGCAATTCCGACATCAGACAGGGCTGTAAGTAACGATGTAGAGCTTGCTATCGCTATAGCAGCGGCAAAATACAGAAAGTAATCATTAGTTTATATAAGAGGGAAAGAAAATGACAATGAAACAAATTAAAGTTATGGATACATCTTTTCGTGACGGATTTCAATCCGTATACGGAGCAAGAGTATTCACAAAAGATTTTTTACCTGCACTCGAAGCAGCAGTTGCCGCAGGTTTAAAACATTTTGAAGTCGGCGGCGGAGCAAGATTTCAATCGCCTATCTTTTATTGCAACGAAAATGCATTTGATATGATGGATACAATCAGAAAAACCGTTGGTCCTGATATTAATTTACAAACATTGGCAAGAGGTGTAAATGTTGTAGGGCTTGATTCTCAGCCTCGTGATATTATTAATCTCCACGCAAAAATGTTTAAAAAACACGGAATGACAACAATCAGAAACTTTGATGCATTAAATGATGTTAATAACTTAATATATTCAGGTCAATGTATTGTTGATAACGGTTTAAACCACGAAGTTACAATTACAATGATGGAGCTTCCGATAGGATGTAAAGGCGCTCATGATGTCGCATTTTATGAAAAAGTTCTCCGTTCTATATTAGATGCGGGCATTCCGTTTACATCATTAGCATTTAAAGATGCTTCAGGAACTTCAGCTCCTCAAAAAGTTTATGAAACAGTAAAAAGAACAAGAGAAATCCTTGGCCCCGATGCTCATATAAGGTTTCATTCACATGAAACGGCAGGTACTGGGCTTTTAGCATATAGAGCCGCATTAGATGGCGGTGCTGACGGTATTGACCTTTCAATGAAGCCTGTATCGGGCGGTACTGCTCAACCTGATATCGTTTCTATGTGGCACGCATTAAAAGGAACGGAATATGATCTCGGTATTGATATTGAAAAAATACTCGAAACCGAAGAAATCTTTAAAGAATGTATGAAAGATTACTTCCTGCCTCCTGAAGCATTGGCAGTAAATCCGGTAATTATATCTTCTCCGCTCCCCGGAGGTGCATTAACCGCTAACACTCAAATGATGAGAGATAACGGAACAATGGACAGGTTCCCTGAAGTAGTTGCTGCAATGAAAGAAGTAGTAGAAAAAGGCGGATTTGCCACATCAGTTACCCCTGTTTCTCAGTTCTACTTCCAGCAGGCATACGCAAATGTAATGTTTGGACCTTGGAAGAAAATGACTGAAGGCTACGGGAAAATGGTTCTCGGGTATTTTGGTAAAACTCCTTGTGAACCTGATGCCGAAGTTATAAAAGAAGCATCGGAACAATTAGGACTTGCGCCTACAACCGAAACTGTCCTTGACTTAAATGATAAAGACCCGAATAAAGGTATTGAGCCTGCTAAGAAAATGCTTGCTGACGCGGGATTAGAACAAACAGAAGAAAATATATTTATAGCAGCAGCCTGCAAAGAAAAAGGTATTGCCTTCCTTCAAGGCCATGGTACAATCGGAGTAAGAAAAAATGAACCTGCTAAAGCTGAAGCTGCAGCAGTTACATGCTCTAATTCCGAAGGCTGCACGGTTAAAGTTAACGGAAAGAAATTTGCAGTAAAACTTCAAAACGGTGTTGCTGTTGTAAACGGAAAAGAATATACGGTTGATATTACGGACGGTATTGAAGAAGCTTCTCATACTCAAGGTAATGCGCAAGGCATGGAAGTTAAAGCTCCTATGCCGGGTGCCGTATTAAGAGTTCTTAAACACGTTGGTGATACGGTTGCTGAAAATGAAGAAATCCTAGTTATAGAAGCTATGAAAATGGAAACTCCGATAACTTCTCCTATTGCAGGTACGGTTAATTCAATATCCGTAGGACAGGGCGATAAAGTTCAATCAGGTCAAGTTATGGCTACTGTAGGTTAGGAGGTATTATGCAATTACTTGAAGGATTAATATCACTTTGGAACTCTACAGGTATCTGTAATTTTATAAGAACAGCCCAATCACAGGTTGAAGGTACGGCTGTTGAACAATTTTTAACTCATTTCGGTCAGCCGTTAATGATATTAATATGCTGTTTCCTTCTTTGGCTTGGTATTAAAAAGCAATTTGAACCGTTGCTTCTTGTACCTATTGCATTCGGCGGTATTTTATCAAATATTCCGATGCCTTTAGGGGAGGAAATAGCCGGCCCAAACGGATTTTTGGGAATTATATTCGCAGCCGGTATCGATAAAGGATTATTCCCTTTAATTATATTTATGGGTGTTGGTGCAATGACAGACTTTGGTCCGTTGATAGCAAATCCTAAAACCTTATTATTAGGTGGTGCCGCTCAATTCGGTATTTTTGGAGCCTTGCTTCTTGCACTGCTTCTCGGGTTTGATATGCAGGCAGCCGGTTCAATCGGTATCATAGGCGGTGCAGACGGCCCTACTTCTATTTATGTTACAACTAAATTAAAACAGGAATTATTAGGCTCTATTGCTGTTGCGGCATACTCATATATGGCATTGGTTCCTGTAATCCAGCCGCCTATTATGAAATTATTAACAACAAAAGAAGAGCGCAAAATTCAAATGACACAGTTAAGAGAAGTCTCAAAACGTGAAAAAATTGTATTCCCTCTTGTTGTTTTAATTTTATGTTTAATCTTCTTACCTTCGGCTTGTCCTTTAGTCGGTGCTTTAACTTTCGGTAACTTATGCAAAGAATGCGGCGTTACGGACAGGTTATCAGATACAATGCAAAATGCCTTAATTAACATAGTTACAATATTTTTAGGGTTAACAGTCGGTTCAAAATTACAAGCTGACCACTTCTTAACCGTTGAAACATTAAAAATATTGTTCCTTGGTATTGTTGCATTTTCTTTAGCTACGGCAGCAGGTGTAATAATGGCAAAGATCATGAATTTATTCTTAAAAGAAAAAATAAATCCGTTAATCGGTTCAGCAGGTGTATCTGCTGTTCCTATGGCAGCTCGTGTATCAAATAAAGTAGGACTTGAGGCTAA
>CANQAL010000041.1 GCA_947589255.1 Candidatus Gastranaerophilales bacterium
TATAATTTTGAAGAATCAAAAGAAAATTTTGCAGTTTGCATGATTGAAATAATAAAAGAAAAAATAAAAAACAATAACGAAGATTTTCATTGGGCAAAAGCAAAACCCTTATATATACAGCCTCCCTCCATAACAAAACCAAAGGAATTAAAAAATGTATAGAATAGAACTTTCAGGATGCCTTACATCATTATTAATATTTCTATTAATATTATTTCTTGTAAAGGAATTATGGTGGGTTTTTGTAGGGATTGCCGTTGTATTAATTGTTGCATACTATGCTCAAATGATATATAAACTTATTGCTGATAAAAAAGAAGAAGCAGATAAAAATTATACTCCTCAAATGGGCGAAGTTTATAAAGTTTGTCCATATTGCAATACGAAAGTAAAAGTTACGGCAATAACATGCCCGAATTGTAAAAAAGAATTAAATTAGGAAAAAAGAGTAAAAAAAAGCGCCGCTTAAATCAATAAGCGGCGCTTTTATGTAAAAATAAACTATTTTACAGCATCTTTGAATTTTTTACCGGCAGAGAAAGCAGGAACTGTTTTAGCAGCAATTTTAATAGCTGCGCCTGTTTGAGGGTTACGGCCTGTTCTAGCTTTTCTTTTGCGAGATTCAAAAGTACCAAAACCAACTAAAGTAACTTTCTTACCTTTTGCAACTGTTTTTTGTACTGTATCGATTGTAGCACTTAAAACATCTGCTGCTGCTTTTTGTGAAACTTTTGCTTTTTTAGCAACTTCTTTTACTAATTCTTCTTTGTTCATAAGAACCTCCTCTTGTATTACAAGAATTATTATACTTATATTTCAAGTTTTGGCAATAGGTTTAACAAAAATTTACCGAAAAATTACAATAAATACTCTGAAAAGTTTATTATTGAACAGAGAAAACAATAACGGAAGCAGGTTTTAATCTTCCTACGAGCTTTGATTTCAGCAATTTTATACCTTCCTGATTTTTTACAAAACTTATTTTTGATTTTTGTTTTATTTTTTTTACATTTACTATTACATCTTCCGAAGAAGCTAAATTTCTGTTAATAATTACTACAACGGATTTTTTATTATATATTCGCTGATAAGCAAAAACTTTTTCATTATTTGATTTAAGAGGAATAAAGGCTCCCTTTGTAATTTGCGGCAGAAATTCATTTCTAAAATCACTTGCAATAGCTTGTTCTTCTAATAAGATTTTACTGTCAGAACCCGGTTTTCTTGAAAAATTAAATATATCAATCTGACCTTGGTGAACGTAATAATATTCATCATCAGTAAAGGTTTCCGATGCTTTTTTATTGGAATAGTCATAAAAATAATCATCAGCCTGTAAAAATCCGTCAACATAATAAGGATTTAAAGGAAGTGTTGCATTAAGCCAGATAATAATTTTAGAGAAATTCTCACCTCCGATTAATAAAGGACTTACCTCGTCATGAGTTTCAAAACTTCCGATAACGGATTTTTTTTCAGTGTATTTTTTTAATATTTTTTGTTGATTAATGACAGAATCAGATAGCTGAGGCATGGTCTTCCAATTCTTCAAATCAAAATAATTACCGTAATATCCGTCAAAGCCGGCTTCAAGTAATTTTTTATAATCCGTAAAATAAGCATTATCCGTTGCAGGTGTTGTCCAGTTCTCAGAGGCCTCTGCCAAAAACATAAAATCTTTATTTTTACTTCTTGCAAATTTAATTAATTCTTTCCAAAAAATATAAGGTTTAATAGTAGCTACATCAGCCCTTATTCCGTCTGCACCTAAGTACATCATGTAAGAAACAAAAAATTTATGAAGTGCAAAAATATCTGAATTTAACAGTTTCTTGTCATCCGGAACATTAAACAATCTGACATCAAACCAGTCAGAGGGTACATAAGGGGTACCATCTTCTTTTAACTTAAATAAATCAGGTCTGTTAATAAAAAGGTCATATGCGCCACAGCTAGGTAAATCAACAATAACCTTCAGCCCCCGTTTATGACATTCATCGAAAAACAATTTAGCTTGTTCTTTTAAAGACAATTCACTTTCATTATCCATAAGCTGAGGATTTAAAGAAGTAAAATCCGATAACGCATACAAAGAACCTGCCGTTCCTAAAGCTTTAATTTTTCCTACAGGGGTTATCGGCAATAAATGCAAAGTATTAACACCTAATGCCTTTATCTCATCGAGCCTTGATATTGCATTTATAAATGAACCCGAGGTTTCTCCCAAATTAAAATCAATAATACCGTTTCCGTTTTTATCATTGGCATTAAAAGTTCTTAAATTTATTGAATATATAACAGCTTCGTTATTTTGAAACATTTCCCTTAAACTTTTATCGGAATTATCAGCTTTTGCATAACAAGTGTTTAAAATCAATAAAAAAAATGTAATTGAAATAAATATTCTTTTTAACTTCATAATTATCCCCATAAAAATTATAGCATGAATTAATTTTTTATTTGTCTTATAATTAAGTAAAGTAAGACAAAAGAGGCTGTTATGAAAGAGAAACTTGAAAATATTTTAAAAAACGGAGAACAAGAAATAACTAACGCAAAAACCGTTCAGGATTTGGAAGAAATAAAAGTAAAATATTTAAGCAGAAAAGGCGAATTAACATCAATAAAAAAGAATTTAAAAGATTTATCCGATGAAGATAAAAGAATTATAGGATCATTGGCAAATAATGTTTATAACAGCTTAGATTCATTAATCACAAAGAAAAATAATGAATTGTATAAAATTGAACTTAATAAAAAGTTAAATGACGAAAAAATAGATATTACACTGCCATCAGATTTTAGAGTTCAGGGGAAAGTTCATCCATTAACGCAAACAATAAACGAAATAGTTGAAATATTTCAAGGACTGGGATTTTCGGTAATGGCTTCAGAAGACAGCCCCGAGGTTGAAACGGAATACATAAATTTTGACATGCTGAATTTCCCGCCCAATCACCCTGCAAAAGATATGCAAGATACTTTTTATACAAAAACAGCACCAAATGTAATATTAAGAAGCCAAACTTCAGGTGCTCAGATAAGACAAATGCTACATCAAGCTCCGCCCGTCAGAGTTATATCCCCCGGCAGAGTATACAGATGCGAATCTGTCAGTGCAAGAAAAAACAATCTTTTCCACCAAATTGAAGGACTACTTGTGGATAAAGATATTACATTCGCTGATTTAAAAGGAATTTTAAACGAATTTGTAAGAATATACTTCGGTTCTTCAAGACCTACAAGATTTAGAGCCAGCTATTTCCCCTTCACTGAACCCAGTGCTGAAGTTGATGTTCAATGCATTATGTGCCAAGGAAAAGGCTGCAGAACCTGCTCCGGTACAGGCTGGCTGGAAGTTCTTGGCGCCGGCATGGTTCATGCCAATGTTTTAAGGAACGTAGGAATTGATCCTGAAATATATTCGGGGTTTGCCTTCGGTATGGGGGTCGAAAGACTTACAATGCTTAAATATGCCATTAATGATATCAGGTTATTCTTTAATAATGATGTAAGATTTTTAAATCAATTTTAATGTTATAATTTAATTGGAATATGGAAGAAAACGTAAATTTACCTTTTGATAAATTACTTTCGGATTGTGAAGTTATCAATTCTCATAACCCAAAAGCTTCCATTGAAAAAATAACAGCTTTAAGTACAAATTATCCCAGTGAACATCTTATACTTATTTATAACTATTTTTTTGAAAAATCCAATTCATACGAAATATTGATGTTTTTACTTCAAAAAATAGATAAGTATAAAGATAAATCCAGCAGACCTGTTTTAATTGATTCATTGGTTATGAGAGATAAACTGGCGCAAAGAATATCCGACAGTGAAACAGTAACAAGAATAAGAATAAACATAACAAAAGTTCTTGCAAATACTAAAGATTCTCAAGCCGTATATCCCCTTTTATATTGCTTAAACAGTAAAGAAGAAAATTATAAGGTCAAATTATCATGCGCGGAAGCTTTAGGGAAAATAGGCGACAAATATGCGGTACTTCCCTTAATGAATATTTTAGAAGATGAAAATGAATCCTCCATATATGTAAAAGAATCTGCTGTTTCCGCTTTAGGAATGATAGGCGATGAAAAAGCGGTTGATTCATTAGTTACAATTCTTGAAAGCAAAAAGGGATTACTTGATAAATTTACATTTTTAAAGGAAAGAGCGCTTGAAGCATTAAATAAAATCAGTTTTAAAGGTGACAGAGTATTTAATGCACTTGTAAAATCATTAAGAGATGAATCACCGCAGGTCAGAATTAATGCAATAGAAGTATTAATGAACTCTGATGACGAAAGAGCCGTTAATTTAATAAAAGGCATGCTTAATGATTCAAATAGAGACGTAGTTCAAAATGCAGTTATTGCCTTATATAATCTTATCGGCGATGACATTTTAAATGAAATTATAAATGCTTCAACCATGCCTGATATAGCAAAAACAGAAGCCTTAAAACTTCAAGAAGATTTAAAAGAAGAAGATATTGAATCGGGAGCAGAAAATGATAACTAAAAAATCAATAGTTTTATTATCATCCGGTCTTGATTCTGTTGTAAGTCTTGCTACAGCAAAAGAAGAATATAATATAACTCTTGCCCTGACTTTTGATTACGGACAAAAAGCAGTAGAGCAGGAAATAAATTCCGCAAAGGAAATTTCAAAAATATATAATATAGAACATAAAATTATAAAACTTGATTGGCTGAATGAAATTTCAAATTCAACATTAAATAGAAGCGGGAATATTCCAAATATATATGAAAATAATCTTGATGACAAAACCATAACAAAGAAAACAGCAAAGTCTGTATGGGTTCCTAACAGAAACGGGCTGTTTATAAATATAGCAGGTGCAATTGCCGATGCACAAGGTTATACACATATAATAATCGGTGCTAATAAAGAAGAAGGAGAAACATTTAAAGATAATTCGATTTCTTTTATAAATGCAATAAATAACTCATTAGAAAATTCCACACAAAATAATGTTCAAGTTATTGCCCCGCTAATCGGGTATAATAAAACAGAAATAGTAAAAAAAGGACTTGAATTAAATATTCCCTTTAACAAAATATACAGCTGTTACAAAGGTAAAAACAAGCATTGCGGGCAATGCGAGTCTTGTTCAAGATTTAAAAGAGCCTTACAAGCAAATAATAAGTATGATATCATTAAAGAAATATTTGAATAAGGAAAATAATGGAAACTTTATTTACGGACAAAGAAATAAAATATACGGGTGAACAATTAAGCCCGCATTGGATATATAAAAATTTCAATATAATGGGAAATGCTATTGTCTCTTTTATCGGTGAATGCGAAGTTAATCTTAATCATATGGTAGATATTGAAGATGTAATAAATAATGAACCAATCTACAGCAGTAAGATGCTCAGTTTTATTGAAGAAACCTTTACTTCAACATTAGTTGAAGCTGTATTTAGGCAAAGACTATTAGTTACAATAACCAAAGAGTTAATAGAAAAAATCAACCCTTCAGTTAAAATAAAAAGAAGCGGAGATGATTTATATATAAATAATAAAAAACTATCCGTTTCAATCGCAACAAAATCAATAACATCAACATTAATACATTTCGGACTTAACATTAATGCAGATAAAGCCCCTGTTAAAGCAGCTGATTTAATAAATGATGCAGGAATAAAAGATATAAAAAATTTCTCGGAAGAACTTCTTAAATTATATAAAGAAGAATTAAATGATATTAACCTTGCTGCCTGTAAAGTAAGAGGAGTAATTGAATAATGAGCAATGATAATGAAGTAAAATTTAGAAATAAAAAAAGAAAGAAAAATTCTTTAGGATATTTATATTTATTTGCATTTGTTTTTGCAGCTGCATTATTTTTTATGTCCTATTTAGTTAAATCATATTCTCCGGATGTTGATGTCGAAATAGGAAATAAAGAAAATTTAACATTAAGTGAAGAAGATATGGATGTTGAAATAAAAAATATTGATGAAAGATTAAAATGGATTCAAGAAGAAGATGAAATGCCGTCTGTTGCTTTAAGAGGCGAAAAAAAGCGAAAAGATATAGACAACGAAGATAAAATAATTGATTATACAAATGAAGAATTTGAAAAAAAAGAACCTGTTATACCATTACCCGAGAAGCCAAAGAATTCTCAAGCTGATTTAAAGACAGCCGCAGCTTCAAATACATTAAACTCAAATCAAGTACCGGAGCCAAAAATTCCGGCACCCGTTCCAAATATAACGAAAGTGTATTTAGGCAGTTATGAAACACTTGAAGATGCAATGCACATTCAAGAAAAAATAAGTATTGAAATCCCTGATGCAATGCCGTTTGTAAAAGCAGTTAATAATAAATACATTGTACAATTAGGCTCATTCTCTAAAAGAGAAAAGGCTGATGCATTTATTATCAAACTTCGTAGCATGGGATATAATCCTCATATTTCGGAAAAATAAAAGGATGATTTAATTTTAATCATCCTTTTACTTGTTAGTTAATAATTAGAGCCGGTTATTTAGATTAGTTATATTTTTTAGCTTACTCCGGAATATTTAGGTTGTGCTTTTTCTATTGCCTGACCTTCTGCATCTTCAATAGCTTTTAATTCTTGTTGTGCTGCCGTTAATTTTGTTTCAATTTTCTTTTGTTCCATATCCAACTGATTTTCAATTGCTTCTAATTTTTTGTTATAACCTTGTGCATACCTTTCATTTACTACCTGATTTAACATATCTGCAATTGCTGCAAGATATTCTTCGCTGTTATTTTGTTCTGCAGCCAATGAACCCATTTCAGAAACCGTTGTACCTGCACCGCCATCTGCATCAGCTTTTTCAATATACTCTTGTGCTCCCAATAAAAACTCTCCGTAGTTTCCGAAGTTTGAAGCATCTTGAGCCATTTCTTCAACTGTAACCTGACCGTCTGCAATATTTGCAGAAAACGTTAATATACTTTGTTTCTGCTGCATAATATTGTCAAGTTTAGATTGCAGAGTAAATACTAAATTTGTGTAAAAGATTTTACGTTGAGCAAATAAAGCGTACCCCATAACTAACCTACCGTTTCTAATTTACATTTAACTAACCCACAATAATATAAAAAATTTTTATATTTTAAAATTGCTCTATCGCTTTTAATTTTAACACTTTAGCCGCAAAATACACCGTTGATCCTTATCTGTATTAACTTTGAGGCATATTTAACCTTGTCAAAAATAAATAAATATTAAATATTTTATATATTTTTAATAGCAATATAATATATATATTTTATATAAAATCAAAATTTTTGATTTTTACAAAACTTTACAATTATATATTTTCAGACTTAAATTTATACATATAATAACCGGTTATGCCCAAAATAAAATTCGGTAAATTAGCTGCCAAGAAGGGATTTATAGTATAGTTATAACCTAATGACATAGAAAAAGCCCTGACCACATAATAAAAGAAAATAATACCGATACTGAATAAGAATCCTCTGTTATGTCTTACTCTGGGCGGTGTTATAGCAAGGGGGATACCCAATAAAACAAAAACAACAGTAGTTATCGGGAGTGCAATTTTTTCCCAAAACCTAACCTGATACTTAGCCAGGGTTGATATGCTCATATCTTTATGTTTTCCGAATAAATAAGGAGTCAGTTGTATAAAATTATATTCAGAACCGTCATCTTTTTTTTCTAATTGAGCTTGTATATCACTGCCAAAATCAACAATAGTTTTCTCAATCCAAGAAGTATTTAAAGATTTTCCGCTGCGTGAGATTGTATATACGGAGGCATTATCAAACTGCCAGCCCTGGACTACTGATGTTCCCGTTTTTGCCTGTAATATTTGAATTTTATCTTTATCCGATAAATCAAGTATAGAAACATTTGCAAACAATTTATCCTCACATTTTTCAACATAAAATAACCGTTTAAGATAATTACCTTCCTTCAATTCCTTCATTGAAAAATTTCTTTTTCCTTCGGGGATATTTCTTTGAACCAACGCATACAAAGCTAAAGTTTTGGATTGGGAGGCTGTAATCGGAACGATTGTTTCATTAATAAAAAATGTCAAGAATGCCATTAAAAAAGAAAATACAAAAATAGGTTTTGCTATTCTTTTAATACTTATTCCGCAAGCCTTCATAACTGTTATTTCTGATTGCAAACATAATTTATTAACTGTCATAACCGTAGAAAATAAAACACTCATTGGAATTGTCATAACTATTACGGAGGGAAGATTTAACAATATTAGCATTATTGCTATTTTAAGCGGCATTCCGTAAGCAGAAATTTGTTTTATTAAAGAAATAAATGTATCTGATGCAAAAATTATAGAAGTAAATACAACAACCCCTAAAATAAATACTTCAACTATTTGCTTTATAATATATTTATCTAATATAGTAAGATTTTTAAAGTAGTTCATAAGTAGATTTTAAAACAAAAAAGTTTATTTTCCAATTAAAGTTTTTGCCATTCTTCACTAAATTTATCAAGTGTTGCTTTAATCGGAGCATTATTAATCAAAATATTTTGAATATGATTTGCACATATGGTATTAAGTTCTTTTTTATTTTTAATCGCCGCTAAAGGGGGCTGCAGGTTATTTAACTGATTTGCACTGATTATTCTTGCCTGAGCTGATAAGTCATTATTTTCAGCTTTTTGAAAATATTCATCTTTAAGAGCCTCTTTATTAACAGGCAATATCGGTGTCATTTTTGCAAATTCAAGTTGATTTGTTTTATTTGTAAAATAAAGAGCGAACTCTAATGCCTTTTCCGGATTTTTAGATTTAACGGGTATTATAAAATTCATCAAAGAATAATCATATAATCCAGTATCTCCCATTAATTGCGGAAGGATTTTTGTATTTTTATAAACAGAGGGGGCATTTTCTTTTATCATGTTGATAAAATTTGCACCTGTAACAAGGTATTCTAATTGTCCCGACATATATTTTTCAAGTGCATCACGGTGAGTTTGAGTTATACTTTCTTTCGGAACAAAATTTTTATCATACAGCCTTTTAAACTCGCTAAACAGTTGAATACTTTTTTCACTGTTAATTGTTTTAGGGGAATTTATATTATATTTATTCAATATTTTTAAAAGAGTATCATTTTCGGCAAAATTTATCATGGTTAAATAAGTGCCGTTATCAACGGATAATTGAAACAATTCATCATAAGTTTCAGGCTTTTTATCAGTCAAAGCGGAATTATATAAAGTTACCGCAGATGTTGCGTAAAACGGAATTCCAAAATATTTACCGTTATATTTTAGTGTTTTAATTAAAGATGGCAAAAATTGATTTAATTTTTCCTTTTCAAAAGTATAAAGAGCATTTTTTTGAGCTAAAAGTAGCGAAAAATCAGGGGTTAAGTTAACAAGATCAGGCGGGTTATCCGTTAAAATAGAAGCTAAGGTTCTTTTTTCGCCCTCGCTGTACGGCACATCTATCCATTTTATTTTAACTTCAGGATTTATAGTTTCATACTCCGATATTATATTATTTATATATTTATCGTATGCTCCAAGCTGCAGGGTCCAAAAAACAACCGTTTTGCTCTTGTCTTGTTCCGTTTTTATAACATTAATATACACGACAAGAAAGAGAATAAATAATAAAATTATAAATAAAATATTACGAAATTTCATAAAATATATTTTACAATAAATTTTAAATTAAAGGATAATGTATTTATTTTATTCTGATGTAAAATATAAGTAAATTAGGTTAAAGGAGATAAGTCATGATTAACGAAAAATTAGAAAAAGCAATTAACGACCAAATTAATGCAGAATTTTATTCAGAGTACTTTTACCTTTCAATGTATGCGTATTTTGAAAGGATGAACCTTCAAGGTTTTAAAAACTGGATGAATGTTCAAATGCAGGAAGAACATGCTCATGCTATGGGGTTATTTGAATATCTTCAAGACAGAGGCGGAAAAGTTTTTCTTGAAAATATCGAAAAGCCAAAAACAGACTGGTCTAGCCCAAGAGAAGTTTTTGAAGATGTATTAAAACATGAACAATTAGTTACATCTAAAATTAATGCATTACTTGATGTAGCGGAAGAAGTTCATGACAGAGCGGCTGTATCTTTCTTAGATTGGTACTTAAAAGAACAGGTGGAAGAAGAAGCAAATGTAGGTAATGTATTAAAGACATTAAATCTTGTTTGTGATGACAGACAATGCCTGTTTATGCTGGATAAAGAACTTGCTTCAAGAACATTTACGGCACCTGTAATCGGTTAATATTTTTGCGGATGTGAGGTAATATGAATAATAATGTTTTAAATAATTTATCATACGGAGTATATATTGTCGGCTGTAATATAAACGGCAGATACACGGGATGCACCGTAAACAGTATTATGCAGATTACCTCATCACCTGCTTCAATAGCTTTAAGTGTTAACCACGATAATTACACGCATAAATGCCTTGAAGAAACAAAACAGTTCTCTATTTCCATACTTTCAGAAAAATCAAATCCGCTAGCGATAGGCACCTTTGGGTTCAGAAGCGGGAGAGATTGCGAAAAATTTGAAGTTATTCCATATGAAGTGGTTGATAATCTGCCAATTGTAAAAGATGCTTGCGGTTATCTTATTTGCAAAATTACAAATAAAATTGAAACATCAACTCATACGGTTTTCATCGCAGATGTTTTAAACGGTGATATTTTAGATGATAAAACCCCAATGACATATTCTTATTATCACAACGTGATAAAAGGCAAGAGCCCGAAAACGGCACCTACATATATTCCAAATTAACTTAATTTTTCTTAATAATATGATCAATTATATCAATTTTCAGTTTTGATGTGTTTTATGTAATCATCAAGTAGTAAGCTAATAAAAATTAAAGAAAGGGAAATGTATATGCCAATAGGTATTTATGGCTCAGTTGCACATATTTTAACAAACAAAAAAGTTGCAGACAAAAAAGGTTGTTTAAAAGAATTAACAAAAGAAAATTTTAAAGATTTAGCAAAAACGATTGCACTACCTGCAGGTATTGCAGGTGTCGCAGCAGGGGTAACCGCAGCAGCAGACAAATTTGTTCCGAGTCAAGCAAAAGCAGTTGCTGAAAAAATAGCACCTCATGTAGAAAAAGTTCTCGGGAAAATAGGTAAATTTTTAGGTTCAGATGTACTTACCAAATTTAAAGTATTACCCGCTCCTGCAAAAGCTGCCGTAGCAGCAGCTGCTGCAGCATTAGCTGTTGTTCTTCCTTTAGGGATTATATCAAATACCGCACATGCCGGTAAAGTTGAAGGCCAGCACGAAGTTAAATAATTTTTAACAGACATAAATAAAAAAGGCTCTCAAAAAGAGCCTTTTTTTATGTATTCAATTTAATATATTGTGCATTTTGAATGCCGTCAATCTTATTAATTGTATCCATTGTTTTATCATCAACATCTTTATCTATTGTAATAATCATAATAGAAACATTATCTTTTTGATTAGATTTTTGAGCAACCTGCATTCTGTTAATATTAATGCTATTTTCGCCAATAACCGCAGCAACTTTCGCAATCATTGAAGGTTTATTTTCGTGCGGCACAATCAGCATATGTTCTTCCGCCTCGATACTCATATTGTAATCGTTAATTCTTACAATTCTTGGCATATTTTTAGCTATTAATGCACCCGTAACAGTATTTACTTCGGTATCCGTAGTTAGTGTAACCGATATAGAACCTATAAAAGTACAATCTTTTTCGGATTTTGAAGTAATTATATCAATACCTCTTTTTTTAGCAATTAAAGGAGCATTAACAAAATTAACACCTTCAACCGTATTAGAGAAAATCCCTTTTTGAACAGCAACCTCTAACGGAGCAATATTAAGTTCTGCCAGATTTCCGTTAACACTTATATTTACATTCTTTATATTACCTTTTGAAAGCTGTTGAACAAGCGAACCCAGATTTTCCGCTAAGCCCATGTATTCTTTAACAGGTTCAAGTACATCAGCTTTTAAAGCGGGAATATTAATAGCAGCTTTTGCACTTCCGCCCGTTAAAACTTCTTTTATTTGTTCGGCTACATCTATTGCAACATTAAATTGAGCTTCAGCTGTGCTTGCGCCTAAGTGCGGTGTCATTGTAATATTGCAATCACAATTATATAAGGGGGATGCCTTAATATCAGGTTCTGTTTCAAAAACATCAATAGCCGCAGAATGAACCTGCCCCGATAAAAGCGCATCTTTTAATGCAGCTTCATCAATTATTCCGCCTCTTGCACAGTTAATTATTCTTACACCTTTTTTCATTCTGTTTAATGTATTTTTATTTATAAGAGCAGTTGTTTCTTTGGTTTTAGGAGTATGGATTGTAATATAATCACATTGAGGCCAGAATTCATCAAGGCTTGTAACATATTTTGCCCCGATTTTTTCAACAGCCTCTTTTGTTGTATAGGGGTCTGATACAACAACGTGCATACCGAGCGCCAAAGCTACATTTGCTACGTGATGACCTATTTTACCAAAACCTATAATACCAAGAGTTTTACCGAATACTTCAACCCCGGTAAATTTAGACCGTTCCCACTTGCCTTCTTTGGTTGAAAGTGCAGCAGAAGGAATATTTCTTGACATTGCAAGCATAAGTGCTAATGTATGTTCGGCTGCAGCATTAGTATTTCCGTCAGGAGAATTAACAACAATTACCCCGTTTTGGGTAGCTGCTTCTATATCAATATTATCAACTCCGACACCGGCTCTGCCTACTATCTTTAAATTTTTTCCCGCTTCTAAAATTTTCTTTGTAACTTTTGTCTGACTTCTGACCATTAACGCATCATAATCAACAATTTTTTGTGCAAGTTCATCTTCAGGAAGTGTAGGAATAAAATCTACCTGCGCTATGCCATCAAGTATTTTACCTGCAGCTTCATTTATTTTATCCGTTATTAATACTTTCATTTTAACCTCTATTTATTTAATTCTCTTATAAGAGCAGAAACACCTGTTCCAAGTTCAAACTTGTATCCTAATTTATATAAAGCAGCTTCTAATGCACCGACAGCGGTTATTGCGTCACGAGCTGAGACAAAACCTAAAGTACCTATTCTGAATATTTTATCTTTTAATTCATTTTGTCCGTTTGCTACAACTATATCATAATCATTTTTTAATACTTTTCTGATATCGGGAACAGATATTCCGTCAGGCGGAAGTATTGCCGTTATCGAGGTTGATGCAATAGAATCATCTTCCACAAACAATTTTAACCCAAGCGCCTTTATTGCACATCTTAGTGCATGTGCTATTTTTGTATGTCTTGCAACTATATTTTCAAGACCTTCTTCCTTTATCATTTCAAGCGCAACTTTTAAACCGCAAATCAAATTTACATTAGGGGTAAATGCCGTTGAATTTTCAAGTACTGATTTTCTGTTTGTTGTCCAGTTAAAATAGAAATCAGGTCTTTTGCATTGTTTATGGACTTCCCAAGCTCTTTCACTTGCAGCGAGAAAAGATAACCCCGGCGGTAGCATAAATCCTTTTTGAGAACCTGAAAATAATACATCTATTCCCCATTCATCCATTTTACACTCAATCGCACCGACACTTGTTACTCCGTCAACAATAGAAATTGCACCATGAGCTTTTATTAACGATACTAATGATTT
>CANQAL010000042.1 GCA_947589255.1 Candidatus Gastranaerophilales bacterium
AAACTGTAAGCATTGACGATATCGGACTTTTAGAAAATGAAGCGGAAACAAATTTAACCGAAGAAATTGAAAATTCGGATGAAACGGATATTCCTGAAATTGAAGAAGAAGAAAACTCCCAAACTGTAAGCATTGACGATATCGGACTTTTAGAAAATGAAGCGGAAACAAATTTAACCGAAGAAATTAAAAATTCGCAAGAAACGGATATCCTTGAAGCGAATGAAGAGGAAAACTCCCAAACTGTAAGCATTGACGATATCGGACTTTTAGATGATGAAGCGGAAACAAATTTAACCGAAGATATTGAAAATTCACAAGAAACAGATATCCTTGAAGCGAATGAAGAAGAACCTTCTCAAACCGAAAATCTTAAGGATACCGAATCTTCGGAAACTGAAATACAAGATACTTCGGAAGAATCTGATAACTTGGAAACAGCAGACTCTGCTCAGGATGAAATAATAAGTCTTGATGATGTTATAGACGGAATAAAAGAAAAATACGATTCTAATGATGAAAATAAAAAAACAACCGCAAATATAAATGATACAAAAGAACTTGTTACGGATAAAAAAGAAGAAAAAATTCCAGAAAAACCAAAACCGGAATCAAATAAGAGAATAATAAACAGAAAGCCCGAAGAAATTCCTGTATATGAAACGGACTTATCTAATGCACTCTCAATAGATTCACTTCCGTTTAAAGTGGGGGATAAGGTATATCATCCGAAGCACGGAAACGGAATAATTGAAGGATTTGCAAATTATAGTAATAAAATATTATTCTGTCAGATTGAATTTGAAAATGTAGGAAGAAGAATATTAGATCCCAGAATTGCAGGAATTGTAAAAGTATAATAAAAAAACTGCTCAAGAAAGAGCAGTTTTTAAGTTTATATTATATTATTAGATAGATTTAACTTGTTCAAGTGCTTTCATTGCTGATTCTTTAACTTTTTCATCTTCATCAGCCTGAGCTAATTCAAATATAGTTGTTAAATATTCTTTATACTCGGGTTTAGCAATATGAACTAAAGAAGAAATACCTGCTATTCTGATTTTCGGGTCAGGATCAGATTTAATTGTATTAATAATAGTTTCAATACAAGGTAAATCTTGAAGCGGAAGAGTTTGTTTCAGTTCATTATTTAATCTTTCCTGCATAAAGGAGATAGTATATAAAGCGAATTGCTTATTCATTTGAGCTTTTTCCATTTCACAAGGAGTTTCAGCAAGTTCTTTTTCAGCAGGAGTTAAATCTTCAGGAGCTTTATTTCTCAATTCTTTAACTTCATCAGACGGACCTTGAAGATTAGAAGTATCCTTATTAATAATGTCAACTAAAGCATCAAAGATAGTAGAATCTAAAAGTTCGTTGCCTTCAGTTCCTTCATTTTTAACATATTGAGCAATTTCTTCAATAGCAGATTTTTGCTGATCTAAATCATTTGTTTTTAATCTGCCTGCAAAAGATTCCGGAGAAATTGAAGAATTTTGAGTTGTTACAGGAGTATCAATTACCGGAGCTGCAGCAGGTGTTTGAGCCTGGGGAGCTTGTGGCATTTGAGCTGCAGCAGGAGCTTGTTCTAGCATTTCAGGTGCTGCCGGAATTTGAGCCTGCGGAATTTGCGGCATTTGAGGTGCTATAGGGGCTTGTTGCGGCATTGCCGGAACAGCTGCAGGTATTTGTTGGTTTATAGGTTGAACCTGCGGTTGTGGGATATAAATCGGTTGAACAGGAGTATAAACAGGTTGTTGAACAGGTACATTTAAAGGTGTTCCCGGTATATAACCCTGCCCTTGAGGATTTAAAATTTCAATATTAACCCCGTTAAATTGCGATTTCGCAGTTTGCGGTGTCGGATTATAATAACTTGCTGTAGGATAATTGTAAAAATAACTTGGCTGTTGAGGATATTGTATTTGATTATATGCACCTGCTTGCGGATATGCATTTTGCTGCATTGGCATTTGTGCCGGTATATATTGCGTTTGTGGTGCTTGTATCATTGTTTACTCCTTATTGTTACTATCTAATTACTAACATAAACATTAGTTTTCATTTTCATGAAGGTTCGTAATAATAAAAAATTGCTATTTATATTTTCTTATAAACATAGAAAATTTTAAATAATAACTCTAATCCCAATAATTACAATAAAAAATACATATTTACAAAAGTTAATATTAATAATAATATGATTTTCTTGTACAATTTTTTTTCTTTAATGTAGAATAATAATATATAGTTTATTCGTTAGGGATATGAGTTCAGATAAAAAGACAATAAACAGATTTAATATAAAAGATTATCAAGGGTTAATTGATACTCTTGCTAAGGTAGAGTATAAGAAATTAACATCAAAACATTTAATAGATTTTTCGGAACTGGTAAATATAGGAACTCAGGTTGTTCATAAGTTATGTGCAAATTCAGAACCTGATAAATATAATAAATCATATATATCAACCGCTATTAAATGGGCGATCAGAAATGAAGTAAGAAGACGGTATAAATGGTATGTCCTAAAAAATCAACAGGATTCTGTTTTTGATGAAGAAAATCAATCCAATATAAGAGAAGCCGTATATAAAACAATTCTTTCCGTTGATGAAATGGCAGAAGGTGAAAACCCTACTCAAATAAGAGATTTTAAAAGGAATCCCGAAGAAAAAGTATTATTTTCAGAATTAAGTGAAAGTATAAAAGAGGCAATTAAAAACCTGCCTCCAAGAGAGAGGGAATTAATAGAATGTAAGTTCTTTAATGATAAGAAATTAAGAGAAATCTCAGATGAGTTTAACCTTTCGCCTTCAAGAATTTCAAGAATAATTCAATCAGGATTAAATAAAATAAGAAAAGAGCTGGTTAAACAAAATTTGGTTTAAAACAATGCATAGGCATTGTTTTATTTTTGAATAGTATAGGAGAAAATGAGTATGTCTAAACTAATGAGCGGAATAATGTCATATATATTGCCCCCATCTAATGATGTTTTTTATTCATTATTTGAGGAAGGAACGGCATGGTGCAAAAAGTCTGCCGAATTATTTCAGGAAATATTAAAATCCGGGATTACGGATGAGCATGTTGCTCTTGCACGGGAATATAAGCATGCCAGCAGTAAAAATATAAAAAAGACACTTGAAGTTTTAGATACATCTTTTGTAACACCCATAGACAGGGAAGATATTCAAAATATAGCTACATTGCTTAATAAGATTACAAAAAAAATCACAAAGTCGTGTATAAATATAAAAATATACAGACTTGAAGATATAACAGAGAATTTAAAAAATCAGGCTCAGACATTAATAGATGCAACGGAAGAGTTAGAGCAGATTTTTGCTAATTTTAAAAAGCCTACGATATCTGACATGACGGCAAAGAACCTTAAGATGAAAGAAATTGAAACAAGAGGGGATGAAATCCTTATATCTGCTACAGAAGCACTATTTTCAGGTAAGTATGATGCTCTGAACGTAATAAAATTAAGAGATATCCATAAGGATTTGGAAAATGCGTTAGATTCCTGCTACAGTGTATCGGATGCGGTTGTCAGTGTCGTATTAAAAATGAGTTAATGAGGATTTAATATGACATTAACAATAATTCTGTTAGTTTTAGTAATAGTAGTTGCACTGGCATTTGATTATATAAACGGATTTCATGACTGTGCAAATTCAATAGCATCGGTTGTATCAACAAAAGTATTATCTCCAAGGCAGGCTGTTTTATATGGTGCAACGATGGAATGTATCGGGGCATTACTCGGTGTAAATGTTGCAAAAACAATCGGTGCGGGAATAATCGCAAGTGATACAATTACACTCCAAGTAATATTATGTGCTTTAATAACGGCGGTAATATGGAATTTAATTACATGGTGGTTCGGGCTGCCTTCCAGTTCTTCGCATGCTCTGATAGGCGGGTTATTAGGTTCTGCATTTATTCATGCAGGGGTAAATTCAATAAATTTTGTAATATTGTTTGAAAAAATAATAGTTCCGATGTTTGCTTCACCCTTAGTAGGCTTTACTGTCGGTTTTATGGTAATGTGTTCATTTCTAAGATTGTTTTATAAAATTAAACCTGATGTTATAAACAGACGGTTTAAAAGAGTTCAGGTATTTGCATCGGGTTTAATGGCATTAAGCCACGGGTTAAATGATGCACAAAAAACTATGGGTGTAATAACAATGGCGCTTGTAACCGGCGGGGTTTTGGTAATGCCTGAAGGAGAATTTAATATTCCTATATATGTAAAGCTTGTTTGTGCAATTACAATGGCATGCGGAACCATGACGGGCGGATGGAAAATTATAAAAACAATGGGAAGTAAAATAATAAAATTAAAACCGATATCAGGTGCAGCTGCGGATTTTTCATCAGCTTCAATAATTTTAACGGCATCTGTTTTTGGGATACCTTTAAGTACTACTCATGTTGTATCAACTGCAATAATGGGAGTGGGTACAGCCATTAACGGTAAAGGTGTCAGAACTAATATTATTAAAAATATTGTAACGGCATGGGTGCTAACAATTCCTTGCTGCGTTATAATGTCTTTATTAATATATTCTATATTAAAACATATACCTCACTAGAAAAGGACTAAAAATGGCATTAAAATCAATACAATACAGAACGGAAGGTACATGCTGCGGGTTAATAAATGTAGTAATTGACGGCAGTAAAATATATGATGTTGAATTTATCGGCGGATGTATGGGTAATCTTCAGGGGATAAAAAAACTCGTTATCGGCATGGAGATAGATGACGTTATAAATAAACTTCAGGGAATTAAATGCGGATCAAAACCTACAAGCTGCCCCGATCAGCTTTCAAAATGCCTTATTGAATTAAAATCAAAAATGACGCAGGAAATAACTAAATAAAGGGAAAGATGTGGCTATTGAATTAGAAAAAAAACAAGGTTTAATCGCAGGAAACGGTCAATTGCCCGTTCATTTGGCAAAAAATGCCAAAGAAAACGGATTTGAAGTTATTGCCGTTTCTTTATCATCGGATAATAAAAAAGAATTAAAAAAATACTGTTCGAAGGTATATGACTGCGCTCCCGGGGAAGTTTTAAAAATAAAAAATATACTTCTTGATGAAAAGATTAAACAGTTAACTTTTATAGGTAAGGTTTCAAAAAGTGTTGTGGTTAAAAGACCCAGGTTTGATTCTTTGGCAATAGAGTTTTTAAAACGAGCGAAAAGGCTTAATGATGATGCAATAATGCTATTTCTGGTTGAAGAACTCGATAAAATAGGTGTTAGTGTTTTAGACCAGACAATATTTATTAAAAATTTAATGGTTCCAAGAGGAATTTTAGGTAAAATTCAGCCCGATAGTGCAATGCTCGATGATGTTGAATACGGTTATAAAATTGCAAAAGAAATGGGGCAATTGGATATAGGGCAATCTGTTGTAATTAAAGACAGAATGATTATGGCTATTGAAGCTATTGAAGGTACGGATAAATGCATAAAAAGAGGCTGTAAACTCGGAAAAAAAGATGCAGTTATTGTAAAAGTAGCAAAACCTAATCAGGATAAAAGATTTGATATTCCCGCATTTGGGTTGAACACTCTTAAAACAATGAAAAAATATAAGGCAAAATTAATTGCCGTTGAAGCTAATGAAACTATTCTTGTTGACCATAAAAAAACTATTGAATTTGCGGATAAAAATAATATTATTGTAATGGCGGTATGAAGAAATTATTTATTATTACAGGTGAATTATCAGGCGACAGGCATGCTGCGGATGTTGTGAGGGAATTAAAAAGAATTAAATCCGAAATAGAAATTGAAGCAGTAGGGGGACAAAATCTTGCCCAAGCTGGGGCTAAGCTATATTGCGACCATTCTAAAATGTCTGCAGTCGGGTTTAATTTTAAAATTATTTATAATCATTTAATGCTCGGGAAAAAAATTGCAAAATATTTAAAAGAAGAATTTAAGCCTGATATGGTTTTAATGGTTGATTACGGCGGATTTAACCTGAATTTATCCAAAATATTATCTAAATATAATATAAAAATATATTATTATATTCCGCCTCAAATCTGGGCATCAAGAAAATGGCGATTAAATACCGTAAAAAAATGTATAAGTAAGGTTTTAACAATATTCCCGTTTGAAAAAGAAATGTATGAAAAAATAGGGGTGGATGTTGAATTTGTAGGGCATCCCCTTTTAGCGGAAATCCCTGAAAAAAAAGATAAAACCGCATTTTTTGAAGAAAATAATTTTGATAAATCTAAAAAACTTGTATCAATATTCCCCGGTTCAAGAGTATTTGAAATAAAAAATTTATTGGAACTGTTTTTAAAATCCGCAAAGATTATTAAAGAAAAAAATCCAAATATACAGTATGCACTTGCGCAAGCTCCTAACATAAAAGATGAGTTAATTTTGCCGATAATTGAAAAGTATTCCGATTTAAATATTAAGGTTTTAAAAAATAAAAATTATGAACTTCTTGCCGTATCGGATGCTTTAATCTTAGCATCAGGCACGGTTGCCCTTGAAGCTGCAATATATAATACTCCTATGATAATAAGTTACAGAGGTCCTTGGTTTTTATATTTTATATACAGGCTTGTAAGGTGTATAAAAAGAGTTTGTCTGCCTAATATTATTATGGATGAGGATATTGTTCCCGAAATATTACAAGGGGATGCGAAAGCAAGTAAAATCGCGGAACATATTGACAAAATTTTAAATGATGTTGAATATAGAAATAAAATGATAAATTCATTGAAAAATGTTAAGCAAAAATTAACAACTGAATGCGCTTATAAAAAAGTTGCTGAAATTATTGCAAACAGTATATAAAACTACATTAAACGTATGGGGTTTTTTACAAAAATTATATAAAATGTTAAGATGAAATTGTAAAACTTTATTACAAAAAGGCAAATTTTTAAATTTCAAGCTTTATAATTATCGTATTCAGGATTGGTTCATGCAAAAAAGTAAAGAAATCAAAGAAAATTCATATAATAAAGACAATCTCTCTCCCAAAAATTCAATAACAACAAATCCGATAGATAAAAGCGGACTAGTTGCAAAGATTAATATACTCGGGAGCGGAATGAATTCTTCTAAAATGGCACACTCGTCATTTGCCAAACATACCGAAAAAATGACGAGCATTGTTGATTATGCTGCTTTTATTAAAGAAATCAATGAAATTATAAAAAATTACAAAGAAATAAAAGATTCATTAAATGCTTTTCATAATTTATTTGTAAGTACTTTGCACTGCACGTATACGGCACTCGGTATAATAAACGAGCAATCAAATACTATTGATATGAAACTTTTGGATAAAAATTCAAATGTATATTCATATAAAGTATTTATGAATGACAAAGAAAATGAGATAATTAAGGCAATAGATAATGATGAAATTACGGTTTTAAAGAATTCCGAATATTTAAAAATTCCATCATTAACACATTTGCCGTCTTTAATAATTCCGATAAAAATTCAGGGCAGAACAATCTGCGTTGCCGCGGCAAGCGATTATAATATACAAAATCACATAAGTTTGTATCAGCTGGCATCGGCAAATTTAGGCTTATTAATACAGAATTCGGATTTGTATAAAAGAGTTTCTCAAAATTCTTCTATGGATGCTCTTACAAATCTGTATTCACACAGAAGATTTCACGAATTACTTTCTCAAGAGCTTTCCTATGCAGAAACAAGCAAATCAAAAGTATCCGTATTGATTTTTGATATAAATGATATGGCTCAAATTAATCGTGAATACGGACACTCAAAGGGCGATGAAGTAATTAAAGTAGTAGCCAATAAAATTAATGAAAATATAAAGAAACACGATATTGCTGCCCGTTACGGCGGTGATAAAATATCTGTTATTCTTCGTGATATGAATGCGGAAGAAGCTAAATATATGGCAGAGTATCTTACATACTCATTATCGTGTTGTCTTGTTGATGATATAGGTCCTGTAAATAAGGTTTCCGTTGGTATAGCTACATATCCTGACGATTCAATGGATAAAGAAAAGTTATTAATCCTTGCGGAACAGGCGGTACTTGTATCTAAGACAAAAGGATATACAAACGGAAGGTCTACTATTGTTTCAACGCAAGACTTTGACTTCTGGGATGATGCCGCATTAAATTCTTTTGCAATAGTTATGGCAAAAAGGAATGCACAGCTCGGAATTAAATTTGAAGATGCCTTAGTTGAACAATTCCAGAATGAAAATATATTATCTCAAAATCACTTAATTGAGGTAGTAACATCACTTGCCAGCGCTATAGATGCGAAGGATGAATATACAAAAGATCACTCGGCATCTGTATCGAGATATTCGGTTGCGCTTGCAAGAGCAATGGATTTACCTGAAAATGAAATTGAAAGAATTAAACTCGGGGCACTGCTCCATGATATAGGAAAAATCGGTATTCCTGAAGATGTATTAAGAAAACCTGATAAATTAACGGATGAAGAGTTTAAAACAATACAACAGCACCCGACAATCGGTGTACAAAAAATATTAGAGCCTAATCCGCTGTTGCACGATTTAATTCCAATAGTCAAATACCACCATGAAAGATGGGACGGAAAAGGTTATCCATGCGGTTTAAAGGGTGAGGAAATCCCGCTTGCGGCAAGAATAGTCGCTGTGGCGGATACTTACCATGCCTTAATCAGCGACAGACCCTACAGAAAAGGTATGAGTGTTGAAAAAGCCTGCTCTATACTTGAAGAAGGCTCAGGTAAATATTGGGACAAAGAACTTGTAAGACAGTTTATTGCAATAGCTCCCTCTCTTGCCACTAAAATTTAGTTTGTTTTGTGGTAATAGGGTAATTCGGCATTTAAGTCTAACTTTCTTGCATTTTGTTTAAAAATTTTGGATTTATATATCCCTGTATATGCCAGAAAATATTTTATGCTTACACTTAATACCCCCAATCCGTATTTGCAGGAACGTATAAAATTTATGGAGGAAGCATCGGGGAAATATTTTGTCGGACAACTTATTTCTCCGATTTTATATCCGCTATAGCAGATAAGTGCAAGCATTTCGTTATCAAAAATAAAATCCTCATCACAATCTTCAAGCGGAAGATTTTCAAGCACCGACCTTTTAAAGCCTCTAAATCCCGTATGATATTCGGATAAATGCTGTCCGAGAAATATATTTTGAAAACTTGTCAAAAATTTGTTTGCAATATATTTATAAAGAGGCATACCGCCTTCTAGTGCATTAGAAAGCATTCTTGAAGCAATAACTGCATCATATTCTTCAAAGGCAAGCATTGAAGCTATTGCGGGAATTAGCTTAGGGGTATACTGATAATCGGGATGAAGCATAATAACTATATCCGCATTAGTTTTTAATGCAGCGGTGTAACATGATTTTTGATTTCCCCCATAGCCTCTGTTTGTTTTATGAACTATTGTTGTTATATTTAAATCTTTAGCTATTTCTTTTGTATTATCAGAGGATTTATCATCCGTTAAAATAATTTCATCAACAATATCTTTATATATTTCGCTATAAGTCTGTTTTAATGTTTTTTCGGCATTATATGCAGGCATTACAACTACTATTTTTTTTCCGTTTAACATTTTACCTCTAAGACTTATTATTATTCAATTATAATCTAATTATCCGATATATTAAACAAAAAGTTGTTAACTTTTGTAAAAAAATGTTATAATATATTAAAGGAAATAGTAATATAAGCCGTTAATAATAAAAGTAGGATGTCGGTAGTAGAAATATGAGTTCCCATGAATTAAAAGAAAGTTTAGAAGTTGTATTAAATCTGGGCAATGATGCAAAACACACTGTCCTGATTGTTGATGATGAAGAAAACAACCTCCAGCTTTTAAAAAGAACATTTCGTGGGAAATATAATATTTTAACGGCGCATAATGGAATTGAAGCGCTTGACGTTGTTAAAGAACACGGGGATGAAATATCTTTAATAGTTAGTGACCAAAAAATGCCTCAAATGGAAGGGACCGAATTTTTAAAACACGTAAGAGAAACTAATCCTCAAATCGTAAAAATTCTGTTAACAGGTCACGTGGATACAGATATTATCGTGTCTGCTATTAATGATTGTGAGTTATTTCAATATATATTAAAACCATTTGAGCCTGAAGAACTTAAAATTGCCGTTGAAAACGGGATAGAAAAATACTCAATGGCAAGTAATAACAAGGTATTTTATAATGAATTGCGTGAATTATTGTATAAAACAATAAGAGCGATTTCAAATGCTTTAGATACAAAAGATTCATATACCAACGGACATTCTTTAAGGGTAACATTATATTCCATGATATTAGCAAGAGAATTAAATCTTGATGAAGCATATATGGAAGATATAGAAATAGCAGGCTTATTGCATGATATAGGTAAAATAGCAATGCCGAAAAGCATTTTATGCAAAAACGGCAGATTAACAGATGATGAATTTTTAGTTATGAAATCGCATCCTGTTCGGGGCGAAAAGATTGTTATAAATATTAAAAAGCTTCAAACAATATCGGAATGGGTAAAAGCTCACCACGAAAAATGGGATGGCACAGGATATCCTGACGGTTTAAAAGGGGAAGAAATTCCATTGCCGGGAAGAATAATTGCGTTAGCGGATACATATGATGCTATGACTTCAACAAGACCATACAGAACCGCTTTATCTCATGAAACAGCTATAAATGAAATTAACAGGTGCGCAGGTACTCAGTTTGACCCAAAACTTGCCAAAATATTTGTTTCTCTGTCGGATAAAATTGATGAAGCAAGGAAAAATCCTGAAAGTGTTTATACTAAATATTCTTTTCTCGCTAAAAAGATTGATTTCAGGATACCTTCCGAATTTGCTGTTCCGAAAGAATAATTATTCCAAAGAACAAATATTTACATCCACATATTTTGGAAATGCTTTTTCAAGTGTCTGAGTTAAATCGTTTGATGCATTCATCCAAAAATTAGGGGAAGCCAAAATTTTGGATTCTTTTCCGTTCTCGGTTGTTTTAATTATAAGCGGGTCAGAACCTTTAAAGTTAACCAGCATATCTTTTATTGCCATTAAGGTTTCATAATTTATTTCTTGTTTTAGTGAAATGGTTACTATATTGCTATTTTCAACAGGTTTGACATTTTCAATAATTATTTGCTGTGAACCATCTTCTTTTTTCTGATATCGTCCTGAAATTATAATTTTCTTTTCCTGTTCAATTAAAGAATTAAATTGTTCCAGTGTTCTATGGAAGGCAACAAAAGGGATTTCTCCCGTTAAATCTTCTATTATTCCTGATTTTAAAAATTTCGTCGGATCTTTTTTAGTCGGAATTGTTCTAACAGAACTTACCATTCCGCAAATAGTGACTGAAGTATCATTAGGTAAGTCTAATAAATCTGCAATATTGTGGGTTGTAAGGAAGGGGAGTTTATCTCTTATAGCTTCCAAAGGATGGCTGGTAACGTAAAATCCCAAGTATTCTTTTTCAAACTCTTGAATTTCTTTATCGGTAAAATCTTCATCGCTTCCAAACATTTCAAATGACTGCATTTGATAGCTGTTTCCTGCTGAATTTGTATCTAGCCCCGAAAAAAGACTTACTTGCCCTTTTTCTTTTGCTTCATACTCCTTAGCTGCAACATTTAATATATTTTCTATATTATTAAATAATTTTTTTCTGGAGGGTTCAAGACATATCATTGCACCTGCTTTTGTATAGTTTTCAAGTGCTTTTCTGTTTATAATTCTGGGGTTTATTCTTTGGGTAAAATCCTGAATTGATTTAAATTCTCCGCCCTTATTTCTTATATCAATGGTTTCTTTTAGTACAATTTCTCCAATACCTTTTATGGAATTAAGTCCAAATCTTATATTATTTCCGTCAGGAGTAAATTCCGCATTGGATTTGTTAATATCAGGCGGGAGGACTTTAATTCCTTGTTTTTGAGCTTCAGATATATACAGCTGAATTTTTTCAAGGTCATCTTTTGAATTAGTAAGCATTGCACATAAGTATTCAACTGGATAATGAGCTTTTAAGTATGCTGTTTGATATGCTACAAAGGCATAAGCTGCAGAATGCGACCTGTTAAAACAGTATTTAGCAAAACTTTCAATTTGTTCAAACAGTTCCTCCGCTGCTTGAGGGGTCATTCCTTTTTTACTTGCAGCTTCAACAAAACGAGCTTTTTGTTTTGCCATTTCTTCAAGTTTTTTCTTACCCATCATACGCCGAACCATATCTGCTTCACCCAGGGTATAATCTGCAAGTACTTGGAATATCTGCATAATTTGTTCCTGATATACGATTGTTCCGTAAGTATCTTTTAATACTGTTTCCAATAGCGGATGTGCGTATTTTATTTCCTGCTTGCCGTGTTTTCTTTTTACAAAGTTATCAATCATTCCTGATTCTAACGGGCCCGGGCGAAACAGAGCAACCAATGCGCCTAAATCTTCAAATACGGAGGGTTTTAAATCTCTTACCAGCTTTTTCATGCCCGAAGATTCTAACTGGAACACTCCGTCTGTTTCACCTTTCATTAGCATTTTATAAACATCAGGGTCATCAAGCGGGATATTATTGATATCTACTTCAATTCCGTGCCGTTCTTTTATCATATCAATAGTCTGCATTATGATAGTTAAGTTCTTAAGCCCCAAAAAGTCCATTTTTAACAGACCGATTTTTTCGCAGTCCTCTTTCGGATATTGCGTGATTACGTTTCCGTCTTTTGCTTTTTGTACGGGAACGATTTCATCTAAAGGCTGGTGCGCTATTATTACACCTGCTGCGTGCATGCCTGTATTTTGCTTAATACCTTCTATTTTTTTTGCTTCATCTATTATTTTTCTTATAAGTGCATCTTCTTCATAAACTTTTTTTAAATCGGGTGAAGTTTCAAGTGCTTTTTCTATTGTTATCCCGACCTCTGTGGGTACATACTGGCTTACCCTGTTAGATATTTCAAACGGAAGATTCATAACTCTTGCAACAGCTTTTATTGCAGCCTTGGCTGACAGAGTACCAAATGTAATTATCTGGCAGACTTTATCTATTCCGTATTTTTCCGTAACGTATTCAATAACTTTTTCTCTGCCGTCGCCAAAGTCTATATCGACATCGGGCATGCTTATTCTTTCAGGGTTAAGAAATCTTTCAAACAACAGATTATGCTTAATCGGGTCAAGGTTTGTGATACCAAGAGCATAAGCAACCAAACTTCCTGCAGCAGAGCCTCTTCCCGGTCCTACGGGAATTCCGTGAGTTTTCGCATAATTTATGAAATCCCATACAATTAAGAAGTATGCATCAAATCCCATTTTATTAATTATTTCAAGTTCATATTTTGCTCTTGCTTCAATTTCGGGAGTAATTTCTTTATATTTTTCATCCATACCTTTTCTTACAAGA
>CANQAL010000043.1 GCA_947589255.1 Candidatus Gastranaerophilales bacterium
CTCAATTAAATCAAACTGTGCAAACTGAAGTTCAAAATCAGCAAATGCAGACACTTTTACCCAATACAACAGCCCGGCTTAATATAACGGCTGCGGAACTTGCTATGCTCAATCAAGAGCAAACAGTTAATATGCTAAAAGAATTGTTAAATTTTCCGAAAGAATTACAGCAATTATTCAGCCAATTAATAGCAAATTCACAGATTTCAAACAGAGATTTAGGATTAATACTGCTCGCTGCAAGTACTAATTTACCTCAATTATCATCTCTTCTGCAAGGAAGTGCAAAAGAAGCAATGACAAATTTATATCAAATGCTTGCGCAATATAATCAGCTGGGATTAAGCATAAAAGATGAACAGCTTTATGAATTGTCTAAATTTATATCTTTTATAAGCGCTGCATCAACCAATGATATACAGAGTTTAAAAACAACATTAATGCTGTATCTTCCTTGGCTTCCTTTAACCAATCCCGAAGCATTTAAACTGGAACTCGGCAAAAAAGGTTCTGATGGCGGAAGTATAAGCGATGATTTTATTTCTGTACTTATTGCAACAGAAAATTACGGTAATTTTCAAGCTGATATTTATAAAACCGACCAAGACGGAATTAAAATTCAAAGTATAACTTCTCAAACTTTTCCCGTCGAAATTTATATAAATTTAATGAAAGAAGAAGGCAAAAAATACAATATAAATATAAATTTTGATACGGCAAAAAAAGAAGCATTTAATAAAGAAAAAAACAAAAAAACATCAACGCAGGTATGTATGAATGTAGGGCCGGGGGTTAATCCGTTTTTATTATTAATTTCTAACTCCTTAATAAAGGCCGTTCATTTAATAGATACAAAAGAAAAATTAAAAGAACAAAGAAGAGAGAAACTGGAAAATGGCAAAAGTTAAAACAAAATGGGTATGTCAAAACTGCGGATATGAAACTGCAAAATATATAGGCAGATGCCCTGATTGCGGTGAGTGGGGAACATTAACGGAAGAAGTTGAAGCAAAACAAGCTAAAACCGCAATAAATACGGTTTTTGATGATAATCCCGTTTGTTTAATAAACGAAATTGAAATAACGGATAACATAAAACTCCCTACGGGATTTGAAGAATTTGACAGAGTATTAGGCGGAGGCTTAGTCCAAGGCTCACTTGTATTATTAGCGGGCGACCCCGGGATAGGTAAATCCACTCTTATTTTACAAACGGCAGGAAATATTTGCGCTCAGGGTAAAAAGCTTTTATATGTCTGCGCAGAAGAATCAGGTTCTCAGGTTAAACTTCGTGCAAGAAGATTAAATGTTAACTCCGACAATTTATATGTATACTCGCAAACCAATCTTGAAGCGGTTATTAATCAGCTGGATAACATTAAGCCCGAAATATTGGTTATTGATTCTATACAATCTATCTATACATCAAATATAACAAGCTCATCAGGCAGTGTATCTCAAATTCGTGAATGTACAAATGCTTTAATGGATATTGCCAAAAATAAAAACATTACGGTTGTTGTTATCGGGCATGTTACAAAAGAAGGAAACATAGCAGGGCCGAAAGTATTAGAGCATATGGTCGATACGGTAATATATTTTGAAGGCGATAAATATAAATCGCAAAGGTTGTTAAGGTCAATTAAGAACCGATTTGGCTCGACCAATGAAATCGGAGTATTCAATATGGCAGATAACGGGTTAAATGAAGTAACAAACCCGAGTGAACTGTTCATGAAAGAAAGAACTGATAATGCCACCCCCGGGAGTGTAATAATAGCAACAAATGAAGGTACAAGAGCACTGCTTGTAGAAGTGCAGGCGCTTGTCGGAACAACCTCTTATCCGTCACCAAGAAGAGTATCAACAGGGATTGAATACAACAGATTACTACAAATTATTGCGGTACTTGAAAAAAGAATAGGATTAAATTTATCAAAACATGATGTATATGTAAATGTAATAGGCGGAATAGAAATAGATGAACCTGCGGCAGATTTAGGTATAGCGCTTGCCATTGCAACATGCTACCGTGATGTGGTTGTTGACGGTAATTGCGTAATTATAGGCGAAATCAGTCTTTCAGGCGAAATAAGAAACGTTTCTAACCTTGAAAAAAGGATATATGAAGCCCAAAAGCTCGGATTTAAAAAAGCCATAATCCCAAAATTAAGCAAAAAACTCTCTAATGAATTTGATATTGAAATAATACAAGTTCCGAGATTAATGGATGCAATAACCGCCTGCGTATCAAAAAGAGATAATTAATTATTTTTTATAATCGTACCATTTTTCAAAAGTTGAAAAGAAAATTACGGTGTAATTTTTAATGCCCCGTTCTATTCTAAAAACTTTATCCCAAAAGAAAAACAGCGGATAATATACAAAAAACGGAAGTTTTGTAAATCTGTCTATTAAAAACAGAGTTCTGTTTCTCACAAATTCTTTATCTTCTTCTTTAATTTCAAGAATATTTTTAAAATCGTATTTCATCATATTAAAAAACTTGCGTTTATAAGGCAGGCGGATTTTCATAAACCACCAGTAAAGAGTTATGACTTTATAATCCCAATAAAAATATTTCATTTCATCAAAAAGCCCGATTTTTTTAAGATTATCTCCGATTAAATTAAAAATTTTAAGATAATCAAAGAAAATATGATTTCTTGTGTTAGTAACGGCATTTTTTCTGTTGCATCTGTAAAATATTAAATCTTCACGAAGGATTGATATTTTATCCGCTTTAAAAAGCGCATCATACACAAAAACATTATCTTCAAAAAAGATTTCACCGGGGAACTTAACATCTTTACCGATGAGAAAATCTCTTCTGTACATTTTATCCCAAGGGACGGAGGTCTGCCAAAAGACACTGTATTTAATATCCCGCCAATTAAATGTTTTATCGTCAAACTCGGTCGGAATTTGTTTTAATTTTGCATAAACATGTCCTTTATCAATTTTGCCCGTCAAATCGTCAAACTGATTCCAGGTGCATATTGTAATATCGGCATTAGATTCCGTTATTCTTTTATAAAGCTTTTCAATCGCATTAAGCTCCATATAATCGTCGCCGTCAATAAAAAATATGTACTGTCCTCGAGCCATTTGCACACCAAAATTTCTTGCAAGCCCCTGTTTTAAATTTTTGGAATTTTTATATATTGTAAACCGGCTGTCATTTTTTGCGTATTCATTAATTATTTCAAGAGTTTTATCGGTTGATTTATTATCAACAATAATAATTTCAATCTCTTTAAAAGTTTGATTAACAACACTGTCAAGAGTTTGCCTTATATATTTTTCAACATTATAAACAGGTATAATAACGGAAACTTTTGGATTCATTCTCACCTCTAAATTTATTATACCTAAAAATATTCATGATAAAATTTTTTTATAAAAGAGGTAGATATGCACGAAATTTTTATAAGAATGAACGAATTTTTTCAGTCTATGGGGGTAGAAGGGCTGGCATTAAATTCTTTTATAGAGAGTTTTTTTCTTGTACCTCCGCCCGATTTTCTGTTAATAGTAATGGATTTGGCAAATCCTGCAAAAGCTTTATATTATGCACTAATATGTACAATAGCATCAGCATTTGGCGGTGTAATAGGATACGGCATAGGATACTTTGGAGGCAGACCCGCTTTTAACTGGTTTTTCAGAAAAGGTGGAAAAGAAAAATTTGAAGCGGTTGAAAGATTATACAATAAATACGGAACATTAGCGGTTTTCTTCTCGGCTTTTACACCTATCCCGTATAAAGTTTTTACGATAGCAAGCGGAATACTCAGTATGAACTTTTTTAAATTTATGCTTGCAAGTTTTTTCGGCAGAGGGTTAAGATTTTTCATTGTAAGTATTGTCTTAATGCTTTTTGGTGAAGCCGTCAAACAGTATATTGAACTTGTTATAATAGCCGTAACCATAGTTATAATCTTATTTTTTGTCATACTTTACAAAAAAAGAAAATCCTTAATAAAACAGTAATGAACCTTTATTTTTTATTATCGTTATATAAGGTATAATATTTTTAAGCCATGAATAAAATGATGAAAAAATTATATATAATAATATTTGCGATATTTTTATCAACGTGCGAAGCACTGGCAATAGAAGAAATAACGCAGGGTACAACATTAACCGTTAATGACTGCATTGAGCTGGCAATAAAACACAGCCCCGAAGTTCAAATCTATAAAGAATATATTGAACTTTATAATGCAAGACTGGGGCAGAGCAAGGCGAGCTATTTTCCTTCAATCGGTGCTTCAGGCGGTTATGATTTTAATAATACGGAAACAAAATACCGTACAACAAATAATAAAAATTTTTCGGCATCGGTATACTTAAATCAATTAATATACAGTTTCGGAAAAGTATTTTCCCAGATAAAAATGCAGAAATTTTATAAAATAGCTGCTCAATATGATTATGAAAATTCAATTTTAACTACGACAAATCGAGTAAAATCCGCATACTACGGAGTTTTAGCGGCAAAAGCAAATTTAGATATTCAAAAAGCAAATGTTATGGTAAATGAAAGACAATATAACAGAACAAAAGCTTTTTTTGATGAGGGTTTAGTTTCTAAAATAGACCTTGTAAATCAGGAAGTATATTTAAGCGACGCAAAAATAAGCCTTGTAAATGCCGAAAATATTTATCAAAACTCAATCGTTCAATTAAATAATGCAATGTATATTACAAATGCACCCGAATATCAAATTGAAAATACCGAAACGTTTAATTTTAAAAATAATTATGCGGAAATAAACCTGATAAATATAGCAAACACAACAACAAAAGAAGACGGAACAATTGAACCGAAAGATGCTGTTTTAACAATGCAGGTTGAAAAAACAAATATACTTGAAAATTATAAGTTTACGAAATATCCGTATACCCTTGAACAGTCAATAGAAAGAGCCTATAAAAACCGCCCTGACTTATTATCAATGGAAGCAACAAAAGATGCGGTTAACGAGGCTTTAAAATATACTAAAAAAGAATATTTCCCTAATCTTACGGGGCAGGTAGGATATAACTGGGCGAATAATACACTTTATTCAACAAACGGTTTTAATATAGGAGCATACCTTTCAACAAGCAATTTAAACATAATGGAAACAAAAATGAGGATAAAAGAAAGCAAATCCCAGCTTGAAATTGCAAAAAGAAATGTTGATTTAGTTAAACAGAATGTATATTTTGACGTTCAAAGCGCTTATATAAATATGATTCAGCTTGAAAAAAACATACCTTTAATGCAGACAAAAGTAAAACAAACTCTTGAAAACTATGAACTGGCAGATGCCAGATACGAAGTAGGTTTAGGCAATTTTATCGAACTTCAGGATGCAAAAGAAAATTATAATAATGCTCAAAGAGATTATGTACAAAACATTTATAACTATAATGTTGCCCTGACTAACCTGCAGACGGCAATGGGAGAAAAATAATGAAGAAAATAATAATACTGATTTTAATAATACTTGTTATTGTACTTCCTTTTATATTTACCAAAAAAGGCGGAAAAGTAAAATACACAACCGCTCCCGTAAAAGTCAGAACAATAACGCAGATAGTTGAAGCAACAGGAACAATTGAACCTGTTAATACCGTTGATATAGGTTCACAGGTATCTGGGTTAATTAGTGATATTTATGTTGATTATAATTCCGAAGTAGAAAAAGGTCAGCTGTTAGCTCAAATTGATACTTCGCTTTTTGAAGCCCAGCTTCAGCAGGCAACTGCAAATATTAATAATGCAAAAGCAACTTTAGCCAAAAATCAGGCGGTTTTAGACTATGACACAAAAACATATAAAAGATATAAAAATCTTTATAACAGAAACTTGGTTTCAAAAAATGATTTGGATTCAGCAGAATCCGCATATAAATCAGATTTAGCCCAAGTAGCAGCGGCAAGAGCATCTATTATGCAGGCTCAGGCAAATTATGCAACGGCATCCGCTAATATGCGTTACACAAAAATAATCTCGCCCGTTAAGGGTATTGTTATTTCTAAAGAAGTAGAAGTCGGACAGACCGTAGCTGCAAGCTTTCAAACTCCGACATTGTTTCAGGTAGCCGAAGATTTAACTAAAATGCGTATTGAAACAAGTGTATCGGAAGCCGATATCGGTAAAGTTAAAGAAGGACAAGATGTTGACTACACACTTGACGGCTACCCCGACAGCACCTTCCACGGAAAAGTTATTCAGGTAAGATTATCACCCACAACAGAATCCAACGTAGTTACTTATACCGTTATTATTGAAGTCGAAAATGATGAGGGCAAATTAATGCCCGGTATGACGGCAAATGTATCAATAATAACAGATAAAAAAGAAAATATATTAACCGTTCCGAATATCGCATTAAAATTTACTGCAGCAGATAACAAGCAGAAATACGAACATAAAGGAATTTGGATAGAAAAGAAAGGTAAGCCCGTCAGAATAGATATAGAAACAGGTATAAGCAATGATTCTTATACGGAAATCATCTCAGATGAAGTAAAAGAAGGTGATAGAGTATACGTAAGCAAGACCACGAGCGGGAAAAAAGAACAAATGAGGGTGCCAAGACTGTAATATGAGCCTTATTGAAGTACAACATGCAATAAAAACATATCAAACAGGAGAAGAAAGCTTTAATGCTTTGGATGATGTATCATTAAGCATAGAAGAAGGCGAATTTGTAGCTATAATGGGTACATCAGGAAGCGGAAAATCAACTTGCATGAATATGCTCGGGACATTGGATAAACCAAATTCAGGCAGTTATCATCTTGATGGAGTTGATGTTTTATCACTATCACCCGATGAATTATCCGATATAAGAAACGTAAAACTGGGGTTTGTATTTCAGGGGTTTAACTTAATCCCCAGAACAACTGCACTTGATAACGTGGAACTTCCCATGATATATAAAGGAATCCCCGAAGAAGAACGGCACGAAAGAGCAAGAAGGGCATTAAAAATAGTGGGGCTTGAAAAAAGAGAAGACCATATGCCAAATCAAATGTCAGGCGGTCAGCAGCAAAGAGTAGCCATTGCAAGAGCCATAGTAAACGATGCGCCCTTAATACTGGCAGATGAACCTACAGGTAACTTAGATACCAAAACAAGTATTGAAGTTATGGAATTTTTTGTTAATTTAAACAATCAAACAGGAAAAACAATAGTACTTGTAACCCACGAACCGGATATTGCGGAATACTGTAAAAGAGTTATTCGTTTTAAAGACGGAAAAATAATATCTGATATGCCAAAAACCGAATGGCAAAAGACAAGGACAGCGCAAACATAATGATAGACTTTAAATCAACAATGAAAATGGCTGTAAATTCGCTAAAGGTGAATAAACTTCGCTCTGCCTTAACAAGCTTGGGCATAATTATCGGTGTAAGTGCCGTTATTATAATGCTTGCAATAGGAACTGGCGCAAGCAAAAAAGTTCAAGCTAATATGGAATCTATGGGTTCAAATATGCTTACAATCCGTTCAACTTCCGCAAGAACAGGCGGAGTAAGCATGGGGGTAGGTACCCGCCCGACATTGACTTTAAAAGATGCTATAGCTATACAAAAAAATGTAGCAAATGTAGATGCTGTTGCACCCGCTTCAAGCGAAGGAAAACAGCTGATGTACGGAAACCAAAACTGGCAGACAACAGTATACGGGACAACTCCTCCGTATTTATATATTAAAAACTATGAAATAGAAGAAGGCAGAGGATTTACTTTTGAAGATATCAAAAACAGCGCAAAAGTAGCTGTTATTGGTTCAACCGTTGCAACGGAATTATTCGGGGATGTTTCACCCATAAATAAAGTTATAAGAGTGGGTAATGTCCCTTTTAAAGTTTTAGGCACTTTAAAAACAAAAGGCTCTCAAGGCCCGTTTGATCAGGATGATTTAATTTTTATACCCATAACTACCGCCCAGAAAAAATTGTTCGGTGTAAGTTTCCCCGGAACCGTCAAAATGATTATAGTAAAAGGTACAGACGGCGATACATTAAATGAAGTTGAAAAAGAAATAACTGAACTTCTCGCTATGCGCCATAACATAGGTAAAAACCAAGTTAACGATTTTGAAATAAGGAACTCGGCAGAATTTCAGGAAAAAATGAAATCCACCGTAAAAACTTTTGCAATACTTCTTGCCTCAATAGCTTCCGTATCTTTACTTGTAGGCGGTATAGGGATTATGAATATAATGCTTGTATCAGTAACCGAAAGAACAAAAGAAATCGGAATAAGAATGGCAATAGGAGCCAGAGCCTCCGATATAAGATGGCAGTTTTTAATAGAATCTTTTATGCTTTCAATGATAGGCGGGCTTATTGGTGTTGTAACAGGTATTATAGGCGCTAAATCGGTAGAATTTTTCTCTGAGGGAATGAGTGTATCTATTTCACTATTTTCAATATTCCTATCACTCGGATTTTCAGGACTTGTCGGTATTGCATTCGGTTATTATCCCGCTTATAAAGCTTCTCTTTTAAATCCTATTGATGCTCTACGGTATGAATAATAAATTTACTTCATAAGTTATTTTTGTTATTATAAATTTGTTTATATATATAAAATAAATTTGAATGAAAAAATTATTAAAAATATTTTCTATAATTTTTATAAATATAATTGTAGTTTTATCTTTATTCTTTATAAGTGATGTTGTTACTTATTTTTTATATTTAAAAATATTTGAAAAAGATACAATTTCGTTTTTAGATAATTACAAGTATTGTAAATTTGGTTATTATTCAAATTTACCTATTTATATTTCGGATTTAAAAAATTTTTTTAATGGTTACGATAATATATACATGGGCAGAAAACCCGACGGACTTGAATATAAAAATTCAATACCCATTGTTATTTTTGGTTGTTCTTATGCTTATGGATTTTATTTAAATTATAATCAAACAATCAGTTATAAACTTGCGCATCAACTAAAGCGAACCATATATAATAGAGCTATTTCAGGCGGCAGTTTTCAGCACATGTACTTTCAGGCTGTTGACTTTGGAAGTAAAGATTTTTTTAATGACATTCCAAATTTAGATACTGTTATTTATATTATGATTAATGATCATTACATAAGAATGAAACGAAATTATTATTCTGTTATATTACCGTTTATGATACATACATATTCATACAAAAACGGTAAGTTTAAATTAAATGATAACAAATTTATTAATTTTTTAAAATCAAGTTATACAGTTAAAAATTTAAGTAATTTATATTTAAAAAGTTATTTTAATAATCCTAAAAATGCAGAACAAATAACAGATATGACCGTAAAATATTTTGAAGAGACAAAAAATGCACTGGAAAAACATTACGAAAAAAAAATAAAATTCTATATAATTTTATATGATGCATTTGAAATTCCATATAAAAATTTATTAACAAAAAAATTAGAAGATAAAGGATTTATTGTTATATCAATTAAAAAATTAACAAATGAGGATTTAACTCAACCTAAATATTTAAAGCAAGATGACGGACACCCCACAGAAGCTGCTTGGAATTTACTAACTCCGTTAATATCAGAAAAAATTAAAAAATATTAAAAATTTACTATATAAATAATAAATATTTTTGTTATTATAACTTTTAAAAAACCTTTATTGGGAGAATTTAAAAATGAAAAAAATTATAATTAATATTTTAATTCTTTTAGTATTATTATTTATAACTGATTTTATATTTTATATTGTTCAATATAATAAATACGATTGGAAAGAAAATTTTGGATACAACTTTAAAAATCCGCAAGTTTTTAATACAAATATTAATGATTATATTAGTGATTTATTTTTAGCATCTGACTTAAATAAAAAAAAATCACCAATAATATTATTCGGATGCTCATATGCACATGGATTTAATCTTAAATATAATCAAAAGTTCGGTTACAAGTTAAGCAGACTATTAAATCGTAATATTTATAACAGAGCATTACCTGCAAGTAATTATTCATTTATGTATTGGCAGACAACTCAAGATGAATTTTACAAACAAGTTCCTCCGTCAAAAAATATTATTTTTTTATTAAATTTGGATCAATTTAGAAGAAGTTATGTTTATACATTTTTTCCTTTATTAAAAGAATTTTATATACATTACTCCATAAAAAATGATAAATTAATACTTGATAATTATAAAAATCCAATTATAAATTTCATTAAATCTTCATATATTATAAAAACATTCAATCATTTTTATGTAAATAATTATATTTCAAATTCCAAAAATTACGAAAAAATTACTGATGATATATTATTGTATTTTATTAAAACAAGAGAAAATCTTGAAAAAAATTGGGAACCATATAAAGGAAAAATAAATTTTACGGTAATTTTATATGAAACATCAAAGTGTGATTTCAAAAAATTATTAGAAAAAAAATTTATAAATAACGGATTTAATTTTTATTCCACAACGGATTTAGTAAATGAAGATTTAAATCTTCCGGAATATATGTCAAAAGACCTGCACCCCACAGAAGCTGCTTGGGATTTACTAACTCCGCTGATAGCAGAAAATATTAAAATCGTTGATTAAAAAATTAAGCTTTATAGTTTAAACCGCAATATTTAGGAACGGAAGATTTTATTTTTTTACCTAAAGCTTTTTCATAAGCTTCAATTAACCTTGATAAAACACTTATTTTAGTTTCATTTGCTTTATTAGATAATTCTAACATATCGGCTTTAGCAAAAGAAGGTCTTAAAGGCTGACTGTTTCCAAAAGACAAAGAATTAAGCATTTGATTTGATGATTGTATCATTTGACTTTGTGCAATATTTTTCGTCAAAATTGCATTTTGCATTGCCAAATACAATGAAATCATTTCTTTTACTCCTTTACATTACTATTATAACATATTTTATAAAAATTTAAATTTAAATAAAGCAAATAATATTTTTTTTAGTTTTGTTCCCTATTAGGCTACATACAAATGTAGCTTTTTAATTCACAATAAAAATATGTTAAATAATGACGGAAAAAGAAAATTACTTGCATATAACATAGCAAAATACAGGAAGTTAAAAGGGCTATCACAAAACCAGCTTGCAGAAATGGTTAATAAATCAAGAGAACATATTGCAAAAATAGAAACAGCAAAAAGAAATTTAAGCATTGATTTATTATTTACAATAAGTTCCGTACTTAAAGTTAAAGAAGTCGAACTTTTTGATTTTAATTAAAAAAATAATTATAATTTTTTTATGATATTAAAAGAATTTTCAAAATACTTACAGGAAAATAAAGATAAAAATTCTGTTGAACTTTTAAATGAATGGCTTTTAAAAAAATTAATTAATCCGTCATTAAATAAAGTTGATAATATTATAAAAACAGAATTATATTTAGCAAAAAATAATAATGATAAAACATTAATAATAGCAAAAAGCGAAACCGGCAGAACTTTATTAAATGCACTTTATAATTTTTCTTTAAGTTTTGAACAGTATAAACTTGCAAAATTTTTGCATAATAAAAAATCAACAGATTTTAATAAAGAAAAAAACCAATAAAAAGGCATGCTTTCATGCTTTTTTTGTATCAAAAATTTACATAATAAATTTACAATAATTTGTAGAAAACTTGTAGAAAACTTTTTATAATCCTGTTTAAAATTATATTTTTAAAATTAAAAATAACAAATTAAAAAATTTATAAACAAATTTTGAACATATATTGAATTAATTTAAACAATTTATGAACAGATTTATAATTTAATAAAAATAATAATTTTAACCGTTTTTGAACAAAAAAATTAATTACTTATTACTACTGTTATTTTTTTTATATAAAATAAGTAAATAATAATATATATAAAAAATTCAGCCATTTTTTATTTTTCTTATATAATATAATTGTATAAAAGAGAATTGAGGGTAATTATGCTTTTTACAATAGATAGAGAATCTTTATTAAATAAATTAAGAATAGTAGAAAAAGTTACGTCACAAAGAGGAAACGTACAACCGGTACTTGCAAATGTTTTATTTGATGCAAAAGATAATACTCTTAATCTAAGTGCAACTGATTTAGAAATTTCAATAAAAGCAAAAACAACAGTTGCCGTAAAAAAGGAAGGAAAAATAACACTTCCTGCAAAAAAATTGCTTGAAATTGCAGCAAAATTACCTGATAAACCCGTAGAATTCTCATTAAATGAAGATACAAATGTGGTAAGTATAACTTGCGGTAATTCAAAGTTTGAGATAATAGGTATTTCCGCTCAGGAATTTCCAAAAACAGAAGAAGATATAGAGGGCGGAACGGAAATAGAAATTGAACTTGAACCGTTGTTAAAATCAATAAGAAATACGGTATATGCGGCTGCTAATTATGAAAACAGAAATGTAATATCGGGTGTATTTTGTTTAATAAAAGATACAAAGCTTGAAATGGCAGCAACAGACGGAAACAGATTAACCAGAATTGTTGAAACAATTAAAAATAAAGACGGTAAAAATGCTAAAATAGTTATTCCTTCTAAAACTTTAAATGAATTTGTAAGAATTTGTTCATTTATTGTAGAAAAAAATGTTACTTTAATTGTTGATAAATCAAGATTAACTTTAAAAACAAACAGTTTTTCAATTAATTCAAGATTAATAGAAGGAGAATATCCTCCTTATGAACAATTAATACCAAAGACAATGGCAAATAATGCTGTAATATCAAGAGATGATTTAATATTAGCTCTGGATAGGGTTTCAACAATGGTAAACGACAGAACAAGCATAGTAAAATTTATGTTTGAAAATAATCAATTAATATTAAAAGCGGAAACACCTAACTCGGGAACATCTGAAGATATAATTGATTGTAATTATTCGGGTGATGATTTAGCTATAGCTTTTAACTATAAATATGTTTTGGATTCCGTAAAAACAATGGAAGCAAAAAATGTAAAAATAGGATTAAACGGAAGTGTTTCAGCTACCGTATTTAAACCTGACAGTGAAGAAAATTATATCTGTTTAATAATGCCGATACAAATAAGATAAGGTAAAGTATGAAGGTTAGTGTAAGAGTTCCGGCGACATCAGCCAATTTAGGACCCGGGTTTGATTGTTTGGGAATAGCCCTTCCTATTTATAATGAAATAACGGTTGAAGAAACGGTTATGCCGGGTAGCGGTATTGAAATAAATATTATTGAAGAAGATGAAGACTATGATGTTCTTTCTATTCCGAAAGATGAAAACAATATAGTATATAAGGCAATCGAACTTTTATATAATTTTATCGGGCAAAGTGTAAGCGATATAAAAATAACGGTTAAAACAAATATTCCCGTTACAAGAGGATTAGGTTCAAGTGCATCGGTTATAGTCGGCGGACTTATGGCTGCTAATGAACTTTTAGGTAAAC
>CANQAL010000044.1 GCA_947589255.1 Candidatus Gastranaerophilales bacterium
ATCAGCTAATTTTCTTAAAATCATTGCTGATATTTCTTGCGGAGTATAGTCTTTTCCGTCAATATTCTTTTTAAAATCTTCACCCATATGACGTTTTATTGAAATAACCGTTTTATCAGGGTTTAAGATAGCTTGACGTTTTGCTAATTGTCCTACAAGTTTTTCACCTGTTTTTGAAAAACCTACGATAGAAGGTGTTGTTCTTGAACCTTCTGCGTTTGCTATTACGGTTGGTTTACCGCCTTCCATGACTGCTACAACAGAGTTTGTTGTTCCTAAGTCAATACCGATTGTTTTTGCCATAATTTTTTATCTCCGTTTCTTATTATTTTTTCTCTATTAATTTTTATAACACCCTTTTTTTAAATTCTTAAAAAAATAAACAAAAAATTAATATTTCAAAAATAATTTACGGATTTTTATTTAAAAGAAAGTCTTCGTCAAGTAATTTGTTAAAATCTAAATTCTTTAGTTCTTCATCGGTAAAAACCCCGCCGTTTGCCTTAAATTCTTTTTCAGCCGTGTCTTTATCCGTAAACATAAATGTATTTTCTATTTTTTTTGTAAAATCAAATTGGTTCATAAAATTCGTAAATGATGAGGTATAATATAATGTATTTTCATCCTTTTCAAACGGAGTTACATAATATCCCCAATATCTGAATGATGTGTATAAAATTTCATTATTTAAATATGCGGTTTTATTTTTCAGGTTAGCAAGTAATATTGTTTTTTCCGTTTTGTATGCATTAACTAATATCGGTTTTATTTCTCGGTTTAAAGCTGTATTATAAAAATTATATGTTTTATTTGTCAGAAATATTGTTAATACTAAAAACAAGATGTTAAAAATATTTTCTTTTATTATTTTTAAATTAGTAATTAAATTATATAAAATGAAATTAAAACAACAAAGAATAATGTTATACATAATATGAATATCATTATGTATAATCCAAAATTCGCCTTGAGTATAATAATTTCTTCCTAAACCGATTAAGGATGCAAAGAAAACTAAAACTCCAAAATAAAAACAAACTGTTAATTTTATAGTTTCCGATTTTATTTTTTCATATTCCGTATTTTTGTTAATTAATAAAATTATTATTTGTAAAATAAACAGTATATGTAAAAACCAATGTTTAATGAAAATATATTTAATGTAATCTATTGTAAATTTAGGAATATCTGCAATCAGATTGACAATATATTGATTGCCGAATAATGCGGAATCGGAATGTCTTATAAAAGCACCTGCTTTAATATAAACGGCTAAAGCAAACATCGGGATTAAAATATAATTAATTAATGAACTAATATTTCTTTTTTTATTATTTAAAATAAAATAAAACAGTAGTCCGAAAATAACACTTACGGAAATCATTTCATTTGAGATACAGCAAAGAAAAATTAATATACTGATAAGCAGGTTTAATTTAGAGTTATTATTTTCGTAATAAAGTTTTTTTAATAAACAATATAATAAAAACAGGAAAATAAATATCGGCATTATCATTCTAAAAAAGCCGTCATATAAATATAAAAGTAAAAAATACTCAGGTTCAATAAAATAAAGAATTAATGAAGTTGAAAATAAAAAATATACCGGATAAAAAATATTTATTTTTTTATTAAAATAGAAAAAATTTGTAATTAATAAAGAAAATGAAAGAAAAAATAATGATTCTATATAACAAAAATATCTGCTTTTTAAAATATGCGGATGTATGAATAATTTCATCGGTAAATATACCGCAAATAGTCTGCTGAAAAAGGAAGAAATATAATGAGAATTATGAGGGTTAATAAATAAATCTTTAAATGACGGACAATTAATAGCTAAATCATCTTGAGAAACAAAGGTAAAGCTTAAAAAATAAGACAAAACCGTAAAAATAAAAATAGTAACAACAGATAAAAAAATATAATTTATTATTTTATAATTTTTAAACATAAAGTTTTTCCAAGATCAAAAGTTTATAATAATAATATCAAAGATTTGATATAATAAAAAGTATGGAAATAATAAATAAATTAAAAAATGAAGTAATAATATCGGTGCAGGCAATGCCTGATGAGCCTTTGTATGATGAAATTGCACTAACGGCAATGATGAAATCGGTAATAAATGGGGGTGCAAAAGGTTTAAGATTAGCAGGAGCAAGAGATGTATCTAATGCGAAAAAGCTTTTTGATGTTCCTGTAATAGGGCTTACAAAACCTGATAAATTACCTGATAATTGGAAAGAAATTGTATATATAACACCGACATTAAAAGAAGTTAATGAACTTATAAAAGCAAATGCGGATATTATAGCGACTGATGCAACACAAAGACCAAGACCAAAAGAGAGTTTAGAGGAAATTCTTAAATACATAAAAAATTATAATAAGCTTGCTATGGCTGATATATCAACGTTTGAAGAAGGTATAAAAGCACGTGAGCTGGGTTTTGATATAATTTCCACAACACTTTCAGGGTATACTCAAAATTCGCCCATGAAAAGTGAAACACCTGATTTTGAACTGCTTAAAAAACTTACAAAAGAACTTGACTGTCCCGTTATTCTTGAAGGCAGAATATGGGAGCCAAGTGAGGTTGATAAAGCATTTTCGCTTGGAGCACATAGTGTTGTTATCGGATCTGCTGTGACACGTCCGCAGTTAATTACAAAAAGATTTTGTAAAAGAGGATAATTATGAAAAAGATTTTGGCAATAGATGCCGGCGGTACAAAAATATCATATGCCGTAGTTGATGAAAAGGGTAAATTTTTAAATGAAGTTAAAACCGTTTCGACACCTAAAACTATTGATGAACTTATAAAAGTATTTAAATATATAATATCCGAAAATGAAGATAATATTGATATAACAGCATTTGCAACGGCAGGTGCGGTAAATATTAATAATACAAAAGTGGATTCATCAACCCCTAACATGCCGGAAGGCTACAATCAATTGGATTTTACATCATTAAGCAGTAAACCCGTATTTGTGGAAAATGACGCAAACTGTGCAGCCTGGGCAGAATATAAAATCGGAGCGGCACAAGGCGAAAAAAATACCATAACAATAACCCTCGGAACAGGAGTTGGCGGGGGATTTATTATAGACGGCAGACTACTTAGGGGTAAATCAGGCAAAGGCGGTGAAGTCGGCAGTATGAAAATCAACGGGCAGGGAAGAATTTGTACCTGTCATAGATTTGATTGCTGGGAAAGTTATGCTTCAGGCACAGGGCTTAAAAAAACTGCGGAAGAAATTGCTCAAACCGATACTTTTAAATCAAGTATTTTTAATACAAAAACTCCTCAAGATGTTACTACGTACGACATTATAGAAGGACTTAACAAGAACGACGAATATTCGAAAAGAGTTTTTAATATCTGGAAACAAGACTTAATTACGGGTTTAATAAACATAACAAACATTTTTGATCCTGAAAGTATAATAATATCGGGAGGCATGGGGAAGTTTATTAATACAAAAGAAATAGAAAATGCAGTTAATGCAGAAATTGTTGTATCTCCCGTTAAAATAAAACTTGCAAAAGCGGGAAATTATTCAGGCATGATAGGGTGTGCTTTATTGGCATGTGAAAAAAATTAAGGTATAATAGTAAAAATTAAAGAGGTTAATATGAAGATAGTTTTAAATATATTTTGCTGGATTTTGGCTGTATTTTGCTGCTGGTTTCCGTTTGCATATAATCATAGTTTAACGGACAGGCAAGAAGTTAAAATAAGTCATATACTTGTTGATTCTAAGGATAAAGCGCTTGAAATAAAAGAAAGAATACAAAACGGTGAAAATTTTGAAGAATTGGCAAGTCAATATTCTAAATGCCCTTCTAATATAAACGGTGGTGATTTAGGGTATAATATGCGGGGAAGATTAGTTAAAAATTTTGAAGATGCCGCTTTTAATGCAGATTTAAACACTGTATCAGAACCCATTGAAACTCCATACGGCTGGCATATTTTGAAAATTACGGATATTAAATATTTTTCCGATAAAGCAAATCTTGGAAAAAGGATGAATATTATTAAATATAAAATAGAGTAAATAATTTGTAAAAAAAAGTTTTTTTTAATATAATATTTTTGTCAGGGAAATAAAGGATAAGTTATGGCAAGAAATCAACTTCCTGAAGGTGTAGGGAAAAAAATTGTAGAAGCTTTAAAAAGACAAGCAGAAGCAGATATTAGTCCTATGGAAGAGGAAAATTTATCTGTAAGTAATAATCTTCCGTTAACTGAAATTGAAGATAATTTACCCGAGATTAAATATGAAACTGCTGGTGATGATATTATAATTGAGGAAGAACCGGATATTAATCCTGAAACGGTTAAATTGAAGTCTGAACAAAATGATGATGACTTATTGGATGAACCTCTTTTAAAAATTAAAGAAGAAGTTTTACCCGAAAAAGAACCTGTTAGTGAACCGCCTCAATACTATAACAATGTTCAGACGGGCAATGAAAAGATAAATGATGACTTAAATAATTTATTATTGGAAAAATCAAATTCTTCCGAAAACTCGACTCTTCCTGCCAATGTTGAAAAGTTGAGAAAATTAATTTCAGGACTTCCATCAGGGGTTACAAAGCAAACTGGTGCTCAGATTATTAAGCAAACTTTTGATGCTATGGGTATTCCGATGAATAATGTTCTGAAGGAAGCTCAATCTTTTGTTGAAGAACTTAACAGTTCTACAAGAGAATATATGATTAAAATTCAAGAGTATAAAACCCAGATATTACAATTAGAACAGTCTGTTCAAGAATATCAGAAAAATGTTTCCCAGGTTAATGATTTAGTAAGTTTGTTTTTATCCGCAGATAAATAATTAAATTTTATTATTTATCCCGTAGCCGAATAGGGCAAAATCATATTTAATCGGGTCATTTGGGTCAAAAGATTTTAAAATATCAGTAAGTTCGATAACGGTTTCATAGCCGTTATCGTTCCTTTTAATAAGCCCTAATTTTCTTCCGATTTTAGCAACATGCGTATCTAAAGGAATTAATAATTCGCTTTTAGGAATAAAATCCCATATTCCTATATCAACATTACTTTTCCTGACAAACCACCTTAAGAGCATATTTAATCGTTTTAATGCACTCTTTTTGGAAGGATTTGGCAAAAGGTGATAAAATCCTTTTGTTATGTTTGTTTTGTCTGCCTTAGCATAAAAGTAATCAACTACACCTTGAAACATATGCCATATCTCGTTTTTTTGCAGGTAATAATATTTAAAAAGGCTCCCGAGTGTTTCATTTTCGCTGTATAAAGAGTTTAATATCTTTAAAATTTCTGTTAAATCACAGTCTTTTGAAAATCTGTAATCACAATTTTTTATATTATTATTCTTATAATTAAATGATTTTACATATTCATAGGGTTTATTTTCCATTGTATTAAATATATGATTAAGTTTTGCAATAAAAACTTCCCTCTTGCCGTATGCAAACATTGATGATATAAACCCTGCAATTTCTATATCATCTTTATTTTTATATCTGTGGATAAATTGTACGGGGTCATCTTTAATAAAATCCGCTGTTTCGTATTGCTCAATATATTTATCAAGCTGAGTTTTAAGCATTCCTTAATCCTTCAAAATAATCTTTTAATATTTTAGTGCATTCCTCTTCCATAATCCCGCCTTTAACTTCGGCATTATAGTCCATTGTTTTTCTCATATCGGATTTTGAACAGAATGCTCCGTTTAATAAATCGTATGCGCCAAAATATATTTTTTGTATTCTCGCTTGTAATATTGCACTTGCACACATCGGGCATGGCTCAAGTGTTACATATATTTCACAATCATTCAGCCTCCAGTTTTTTAATTTTTTGCAGGCTTTTTCTATAGCAAGCATTTCGGCATGGTAAATTACATTTTGCTTCTTTTCTCGCTCATTTACCGCTTTTGAAATTATTTTCCCGTCTTGAACTATAACAGCACCTATAGGAATATCTTTTCCCGATTTTTTAGCAAGTTTTAAAGCTTCTTTCATAAAATCATTGTTCATCATTTACCTCTTTGTATAACGGAATTACTATTTTTACGGAAAAAATATTATCAGTTGTAGATTTTAAATGCACACTTCCGTGCATTGCTTCCGTTAAACCCTTTACAATATATAATCCAAGCCCCGTACCTCTTGTTGTTCTTGTTGTTTTATCATCTATTCTTATAAATTTGTCAAAAAGGGTGTTTAGTATGTGTTTTTCTATATAATCAGCCTTGTTAATTACTTTTATTGTTGCTTTTTCTTCATCATGTTTAGCTTCTATTTTTATGGGAGTATCAGGATATCCGTATTTATTGGCATTGCTTAACAGGTTGATTATTATTTGTTCTAACCTGTCTTTATCTGCTAAAATATCGGGGAAATCATTTGTAATATTATTTTCAATAACTCTTTCTTCAATATTTTTAACCGAGTAAATTGAATTTTCAATAATATTTAAAAGGTTTACTCTTTCAAGATTTATATTTAATTTTGCCCCTTCAATATCGGGAATAACAAGTAAATCCTCAATCATACGGGATAACCGTTCGGATTGCTGTTTTATTATTAAAAGTGATTTATGTCTTGTTTCTTCATCTATTTCAATATCGGTTCTTAATAATCTTGATGTATAACCCCTTATACTTGTTAAAGGAGTTCTTAACTCGTGGCTTACCGTATCTACTAAGTTAGAGCGGAAACTGTCAAGCAGTTTTAGTTCTTTATTTTTTTCTTTTAATTTTTTATATGATGCATTAATTTCATTAATCATGCTGTTAAATTCTTCGGAAAGAAATAATATTTCTCTGGGTGTAAATATATTTGTTAAAGGAGTAATCTGTTTTTTATAGTTGCCCCTTGATACAGCAATAATTCCTTTAAATAATTGCCTGATATTAAAATACAAATAGTAGCTGTACAATAATGTTAAAAATAGTGTGACTGCTGCGGCAATTAAAAAAGCTGCAAGGATTTTTAATCTTGCTTTATTTATTGTGGATTTTGTCAGTTCTTTTGTAGTGTTTACAATTATGATTAGCCCGATATCATCCATTTTAAGATAAACTCTGGGCTGATTTTTTATTGTTTCAAACCTTGTAATTATATTATTTACAAGGTTTACGGGAAGCTGTTTTATATTTTTCTGAAAATCTTGTTCATCATAATTATGCGAAAATATTAATTTGCCTGATTTATCAACAATATAAACCCTTCTGTTTTTTTCATCCTGAATATTTGAAAAAATATTATCTTTAATTAGTTTTGTATTGATTTCAGCTTTTAAATATTTATCGTCATGGATTTTTTCCGTTATCCATAATTGTTCCGTTTCGGAGTTATATGTTATTCTTTTTTCGGTATCAAAGTCTTTTTTTTCGGAAGGTCTTATTATTTCAAAGTTTTTAAATACTTCGCTGTTTATTGCTAAATCTTTTAAATATAAATTCTGTTGATATTCTGAAGGGATATGCTTTACGGAAATAATAATTTCATCAAGCCTGTGATTGTCGGCATTAAGAATGGAATTAATATTATTTTCAATGATTTTGGCAATAATTTGAGCACTGTAACCGAGTTCGTTTCTTAATGAATGCTGGCTGACATTGTTTATGACAAACCAAGAAATAACAGACGGCACCAAAACTCCTATTAAGGATATAATTATAATTTGTTCAACAATTTTAAGTCTTTTAAACTTCATGAGTTGTCCTTTTATTCAGCTTCATCACCAAAGGGAGTAAGTTTATAACCTACATTTGTAACGGTGTGAAGGTATTCGGGAATTTTAGGATTATGTTCTATTTTTTGTCTTAACCCGCCAACGTGTACTCTTAACATTCTGACATCATCATCAGAGTTATAACCCCATACTTCATTTAAAAGTACTGCAAGTGATACGGCATTATTAAAATGCTGCATAAGACAGTATAAAATTTCAAATTCCGTAGGAGTTAATTTTATTCTTTTTGTTTTTACTTCAGTTTCAAGAGAATCGGGAAACAGTTCTATATCACCTATTTTTAATATTTCTTGAGATACATTTTGCTCTTTTTCTGCAGAATGACTTCTTCTTACAAGCGCCCTGACCCTTAATAAAACTTCCTGAATATCAAAAGGTTTAACGATATAATCATCAGCTCCCGAATTAAATCCTTGAGTTTTATCATTAATTGTTCCTTTTGCCGTTAGCATTAGTATCGGGGTTTGCGGTTTTGAAATCCGCACTTTTTTACAAACATCAAATCCGTTCATTTTAGGCATCATAACATCAAGCAGTATCAAGTCGTAATTACCCGTAAGTGCTTTTTGCAGTGCTTCTTCTCCGTCTTTTGCCGTATCTACGGTATATCCGCTGTGTGATAAGTCAAATTCCAAAAGCTCTCTGATTTCAAAATCATCATCCGCTACTAAAAGTCTTTGCACTATTTATCCCTCTTTTTTTATTATTATTGCATATTATATGTTTTTTCTCAATTAATGTTATTATTGTTTTATGAAAAAATTTTATAAAATTACGGGTTATTTTATCTTAATAATCGGAGCAATATCAATGCTCCTGCCCTTTATTTATATGCTTAGTTTATCATTTATGACGGATAAACAAATTTTTACCTCTGCCGTAAGTTTTATACCTAATCCCGTAACTGAAAAAAATTACGAATATGTAATAAAAAATGCGGATATATTCAGATATTTTTTCAACAGTATGTTCGTTGCATTTGCAACAACAATAGGACAAGTTATAATTTCCGCAATGGCAGGTTACGGATTTGCAAGATTTAATTTTAAATATAAGGAAATTTTATTTGTATTAATTTTAATATCAATGATGATACCGCCCCAGGTAAATATAGTTCCTTTATTTTATTTAATGAAAGAATTTCATTGGATAGATACTTATTGGGCATTAATAGTACCGGGGTTATTTGGCGGATTTGGTGTATTTATGATGCGCCAGTGGTTTAAATCAATGCCGGATGATATGGAAGCATCAGCTAAAATAGATGGGTGTAATATTTGGGAGGTATTCTTTAAAATAGCCCTGCCATTATCTGTTCCTGCATTAGCAACATTAGCAATATTTACATTTATAACAACTTGGAACAGTTTTATGTGGCCTTTAATAGTTACTAACTCTGATGCAATGAGAACACTGCCTTTAGGTTTGGCTAATTTTAAAGGAAGCTTTAGAGAAATAACCGATTGGGGCGCACTTTGTGCATATTCCGTTATATGCTGTATTCCTGTAATCGGGGTGTTTTTACTTGGGAGAAAGTATTTTATAAACGATATTTTATCGGGCGGAATTAAGGAATAACTTTATTTTTCAATATACCTTTATTTTTATTGATTGATAAACTTTTTATATTTTACTATTATTTATATATGAGTAATTTAAGGAAAAAAGTTAATATTATACCTTTAGGGCAAAACTGTATGCCCAGAACAATTTTAACCCGATGGAAAATAAAACCCCGTAAAATATTCGGCGAACCGACTTATCCTTTTGACTTAGCTGTTTTTGGTTTTCCTGAAATAACAAAAATCCTAAAAACGAATTTTAGAGAATTCTTTGATGACCTTGAATATAACGGTGAATATTGGATAAAAGCGCCTAATTGTATTTATTTTTCCCATGATAAGAAATTTGGTAAAAATGATAAAGATAGTCTCATTGCATGTTATACAAAAAGAATTGAAAATTTTAATAAAACAGTTTCAATGCAGGATCCTGTTTTATTTGTTCAAATTTTGGGTGATAATGAAGAAATTATGAAACAATATAAAGAATTAAAACGTATAAGAAGTTTGAACCCTTTTAAATTTGTTGTTATAGATACTCAAAATATAACAGAAAAAGAATTTGAAATTGAAAATGTTAAATTGGTAAAAGTACCTTACCCCAAAACGGATTATAAAGAAAATTGGTGGAAAAAGGAATATTATAATAGTCCGGAGGGAATAGCATTTGAAAAACAAATAGCAGATTTATGTAAAGATGTTATCCTGCATTTTTAAAATCACTGCCGCCAACAATTCTTAACCTGCGTTCTGTGCCTTCGCCTATACTTTCGCTTGATAAATTATGCTGTTCAACAAGTTCGTGCTGAAGTTTTCTTATCTGTTGATTTTGAGGATGTAGCTCAATATTATCGGCTCCGTCTAAAATCTTTTGAATAGCTGCTTTTGCTTCATCGAGCGCACGTTCTGCATCATCATAATAGCCTTGCAAAGTTTCACTATCCGTTATATGAAGTGCTTCTTTTACAACCTTTTGCACCTGTGACATTGAGTTTGACCGAACATAGTAAATCGGAAGTTTATAATCGTTTGCAACACTTAAAATTTTTGTTCCGCCTTTTGCAAATGCCTTATGAACTATTACAATATCGGCATCCTCAATGTTTCTTGTAATTTCAGCTTGTAAATTAAGCCGCTCAAGCACTTTATCCAAAACAGTTCTTGAAACCGCATAAATATATATTTTTTTGAAATCCTTAACCTGCTTTACATACTCTTGCCTTGAAAAACTGAATTTTAACTTTTGGCTTGCAAGAGTTTCTTCTTCTTCTTTTATTTTTTCCTGAACGATTGTTTTTTCTTCTTTTGGCTGAGAATCATATACTTGGTCAACTTTTCTTATTTCAGGTCGGATAGGCCAGCCTCTTAAGATGTAATCAACGGCTTCTGCGGTATTTTTATAAACTGCAAGAGTATTTCTGTCAATAATTTCAATAACGATATCAAAAGTAGGCTGTTTTTCCCGTTCAAGCACGGTTTTCTGAGAGCCTCTGCGTTTTGCTTCATCGTCGCCTAAAGTAACAGAACTTACACCTCCTACTAAATCCGATAATGTAGGGTTTTTTATGAGGTTATCAAGAGTATTGCCGTGAGCGGTTGCAATAAGCATAACACCACGTTCAGCGATTGTTCTTGCTGCTTGAGCCTCTTCTTCTGTGCCTATTTCATCAACAACAATGACTTCAGGAGTATGGTTTTCAACCGCCTCAATCATAACATCTTTTTGATATATGGGCTGAGAAACCTGCATTCTTCTTGCACGACCGATTGCAGGATGCGGAGTATCGCCGTCGCCCGCTATTTCGTTTGAAGTATCTACTATAACAACTCTTTTACCGAGATCATCCGCCACAAGTCTTGAAATTTCTCTTAATTTTGTAGTTTTCCCGACCCCGGGCCGTCCTAAAAATAATATACTTTTATTCTGTAATACAAAATCTTTAATACAGGCAATAGTTCCCGTAACTACACGGCCTATTCTGCAAGTAAGTCCTACAACTTTACCTTGTCTGTTTTTTATCGCACTTATTCTGTGCAAAGTCCCTGCAATACCCGAGCGATTATCGTTTGTAAACGGCTGAATTCTTGATGTGATATATTGTATATCTTCTTCGGTTATAATATCACTGCCGATAAAATCTGTCCTTTTGTCCGAATAACGAATTTCCCCAATCCTGCCTAAATCAAGCACCAGTTCTATGGCATCATCCAAATTGTACGGCTTTAGTGCTTCTACAATCTTCGGCGGTAAAATTTCAATTAACCTTCTTAGGTCATTGTGAAATTGTATCTTATCCATATGTCCCTTTCGCTAATGTATGCGCTCAGGTGATTTTATCTTGTACCCGATAAAGGACTTTTCCCGTTTCCGATTAACTGTTGGCTGCAGTTTGTCTGCCCTTAAATCGGGGGCTACCTACACTATTATTATACCACTTTTTACAAACTTTTCCACATTCTTTTACTATATTTGTAGTAATGTAACATGTGTTCATATATTCAAATATTTTTGATGTTAATATATCTTAATATTTCGCATTGATTTTAATCTGTGTAATAATAATTTTATGTTTGAAAATTATGAAAAATATTTAATATTTTTAAATAACAAATTGGGAGAATTTTTTGAAAGGCAAAAACCTTATATTAAATGTCATAAGGGCTGTGCTAAGTGCTGTAAAAATGCTGAATTCCCTTATTCTAGAACGGAATTTAAATATTTATTGTCAGGATTTTTAACTTTAGATAAAGAAGTTCAGGATAAAATTGAGAATAAGATTAAAGAAACTGTTAACAGAAAAAAAGAATTTAAAGGGGATAAATTTTTATATGACTGTCCTTTTTTAATTGAGGATGTTTGCAGTGTTTATGAGTATAGAGGAATTGTTTGCAGGGCTTTCGGGCTTATTGAAAGTGTAAAAAACGGAAACTCAAAAATTCCTTTTTGTGCTTTTGAGGGGTTAAATTATTCAAATGTATTTGATGTTGAAAAAAAGATGATTACTGATGAAAAGTTTAAAGCTTCAGGTATAGAACAAGAACCCGTCAGTTTTAATATCGGATATAATTTTTTAACGGATGAAGCTTTTGAAAATAAGTTTAATTTTAAGTTTGAAGAAAAGAAAGCTTTAATAGATTGGTTTATAAATGAATAAAAAACACTGCATAAATAATATGCAGTGTTTTTTTTGATTTATTTTAAGCCTCGCTTTAGACCCGCTCTGCGGGTGCTGTCTTGGATTTTGCTTCCTCTCGGGGCTGTCACTCCTTCGGTCGCAGCGGCGACTCCATAGTTAGTCTTTCATATTATATTTGAGTCCAACTTGAAACCCGCTCTGCGGGCGCTGTCTTGAAATTTCTTTCTCTCGGGCAAGTGCCTCATTTCGCTATCGCTTGTCATTCGGCTTGTCCTCACTTTATCAGGCATACTCACTTCGTTCGTTTTGCCTTACGAAATTTCGCGTCTTGGATTTTGCTTACTCTCGGGGCTGTCACTCCTTCGGTCGCAGCGGCGACTCCATAGTTAGTCTTTCATATTATATTTGAGTCCAACTTGAAACCCGCTCTGCGGGCGCTGTCTTGGATTTTGCTTACTCTCGGGGCTGTCACTCCTTCGCTTTGCTGTCGTCGTTTCGCCCCTCACTTATTCGAGTTTCGCTTCGCTACACTCTACGCAAAATCCGCTACGCATTTGCGCCGGCTTTTGAAATGATTTCTTCCTGAACGTTAGCGGGAACTTGTTCATATTTCAAGAATTCCATAGAGAATGTGCCTCTTCCTTGAGTATTAGAACGTAAGTCCGTAGCATAACCGAACATGTTACCTAAAGGAACAGTACATCTGATGATTACGTTCCCCGTGTTGCCTAAAGGCTCTTGACCTTCAACACGGCCTCTTCTTCTTGAAATGTCACCGATAATAGTACCTGTATATTCGTCAGGAATTTCGATTTCAACT
>CANQAL010000045.1 GCA_947589255.1 Candidatus Gastranaerophilales bacterium
ATTGGTTTTGCAGTAGTTCGCCGACAGAGCGGATTCTTCTGTTTCCTAAGTGGTCGATATCATCGCAGCTGCCTTCGTCATATGTTAAATTAATTAAGTATTCAACGGCTGCAACCAAGTCTTGAATTGTTAGTGTTCTTTGTGTTTCAGCTACGTTTAAGTTTAATTTTTTATTTAACTTGTAACGGCCTACTCTGCCGATATCGTATTTTTTATCATCAAAGAAACGGGCTTCAATTATTGAACGGCCGCCTGCTGCTGAAGCGGGATCGCCCGGACGAAGCTTTTTATATACTTCAATTAATGCTTCATCCGTTGTTTCTGCCGTATCTTTTTCCAATGTTTTCTTTAAAAACTCAAAGTGGGTAAATAATGTTTCCATTTCTGAAACGGTTATACCTAATGCTTTAAGCAGAGTTGTTGCTAAGATTTTTCTGTTTTTATCTATTTTTACATAGATTATATCGTTAGCATCCGTTTCTATCTTTAACCAAGCACCTCTGTTTGGAATTAAAGTTGCATTAAATAATCTTTTACCCGTAGGAGAAATTTCTCTTTTATAATAAATACCGGGCGAACGAACAATCTGTGATACAACAACACGTTCCGCACCGTTTACAATAAATGTACCTTTATTTGTCATGGTCGGAATGTCACCGATATAAACTTCCTGTTCTTTGATTTCACCGGTATCACGGTTAATTAAACGAGCCATTACACGAAGCTGTTTTGCGTATGTAGCATCATGTATTCTTGCTTCTTCCAAAGAGTACTTTGGATTATCAAAAGTATAATTAGGCAAAAAGTGTAATTCTAATCTGCCTGTATAGTCTTTAATAGGAGAATATGAAAGAAATTCTTCCTTCAACCCTTCTTTTAAAAACCATTCAAATGACTTTTTCTGAATTTCGATTAAATCCGGAAGATCGTCCAATCTTGTTTTGGGCATGCCCATCGGAGTTATTCTCTCAGAATATGGTTTCTTTAACATTCATTCACCTCTCGTTATGTGGTGTACTACAACTATAAAATTAAAACTATTATTAATATTTGGGGCTTTTCCCGCTTTTTGCGATTTATTTTTTCGGTGCTTAAACGCACTGACAGCCATTATAAAATGATACTTGCTAAAACATACCCGTCAAGAAAAAAAACAATTTTATAAAATTTTGTTAAACAAATGTTTACAATATACATGTTTTTTTATTTATAAATGCCTCAAACTCTTATTAAATTTGCATTACACTGTCAAGCCCCATAATTTTTAACTCCCCTTTTAAAATGATGTTTCTTTATACTTTATTATATCCTGTTAAAATGATATAATCTGTCTGTTATGGATTTTAAAAACTTTCATCTTAACTCACAGGCAAAATATATTATAACAGGGCTTCTTATCGGCACTGTTATTATTTCTTCAATTGCCTTTATTTCGGTTAATCATATTCAAAATAAACTTGATAAAAATTATACCGAATATGCTCAGTTGATTACTAAAACAGCCGCTATTTCGGCAGGTGATATTCAAAATACTCAAAATAAAAATCAGGCTGAGGCGCTTTCTCAAAAATTTGCACCTTTTATTGATAATAACGACGATATTTCATTTATTGAGTATAAGGATATTAACAATAATATTATTTACTCTACAAAAAATAATGAATTGTTAAATGATGATAAAACAACTCTAAGTGTAAGTTCTCCCGTAGTTTCCGATAATAAAGCCATAGGCTCCGTTACTTTAGGACTTACGGGAAAAGGTGTTAATGTAATCTCTGTTTCGGCAAAAAGAACTTTATTTACGGTTTTTGTTCTTACTTGGCTTACTTTTGCTCTGATTTTATTTATAAATTTTATTTTGATGTATAAAGAATTGAATAAGCTATATAAAGGCGTTAAGCAGATTGCAACGGGGAAGTTTGGCTATAAGCTTGAATCGGAACATATGGGTGAGCTTACGGATGCATTTAATGATATGTCCAAAATCCTTTCAAATTACGAAGAACAAAATATCGAACAGCTTACACTTGAAAGAAATAAACTTGAAGCAGTATTAATGAGTATTATAAACGGTGTTATTGTTTGCGATAACTTTGATAATGTTGTTCTGGCTAATTCTGCAGCTCTCAATATGCTTGAAATTGAGGAAAAAAACTTATTAAATACCAAAATTCAAGATTTTACCGATACTCACGGTCAAAAATGCTTTCTTGAAAAAATTGAAGAATTTAAAGATACTCCTTTAAATATTATTGAAATTAAGCCTATAGAGTTTAATATTGAAGCGGGTAAAAAAACGATTAAAGCCATGATTTCCCCAATGTTTTCAAAACAGCAGGATTATGTCGGCTACATTATTGTTTTAATTGATGTAACAAGAGAAACGGAAGTTAATAAATTAAAAAATACTTTTATATCAAATGTTTCGCACGAATTAAGAACACCCGTCACGGTTTTAAGAACTTACATAGATACACTTTGCAATAACAGCGATGATTTTGATGAGGAAACAAAAAAAGAATTTCTTCATACCGCTGATACGGAAGCAAAAAGACTTCATACAATGGTTAATGATATTTTGGATTTTTCAAGGCTTGAATCGGGTAATGTTTGCCTTAAAAAAGAATATTCGGATATTGCTGAACTCATAGAACAGAATATTAATTCCATAAAAATTCTTGCAGATGAAAAAAATATTAAAATTAATTTTGAAAAAGCGGACGAAGTGCCTAAAATCCCCATAAACATTGAAAGTATAGACAGAGTTATCCGAAATCTTTTATCGAATGCAATTAAATATTCGGATAAAGGCAAAGATATTCTTGTAACCCTAAAACTTCAGGAAAACGGTAATTTTGTTGAGTTTTCGGTTAAGGATAACGGAATAGGCATTGCTAAAGAGCATTTGGATAAAATCTTTGACAGGTTTTACAGAGTTGAAAATGCAACTCATACGGTTAAAGGTACGGGGCTTGGCTTGCATCTTGTTAAATTAACCGTTGAAAACTATCATAACGGCAGAGTTATTGTTACGAGCAAAGAAAATGAAGGCTCTACTTTTACCGTTATTCTTCCCGTTAATGTCAATGAGGACGATTTAGTTTAGACCTCCGCTGATTTTTCATCTTTTAATTTATTGTGAGCCTGTTTTGTATTTTCAACTTCTTTTGCTATTTCTATTGAAAAATTAATTGAATCTATATCTCTTGCTATAGCTTCTTTGCAGGCAAATATATCGTTTATTGAACAGTTTTCAAAAGGTGTGGCAGTGTTTCTTTTACTGTATACTTTTCTGAATACTTCCTGTGATTTAAAGTCAAACCCCGGCATATCTTTTTTATAGCCGTTATATTTGTAAAGCGCTTTTATAATTTCATATATTTGTTTTTTACTTGAATCAAATATCATTATTTCTTTTGAGGATAAACTTATATTTATTCGTTTTTCGCACATTAAGCCTGTTAAAAGATTTATATAGAGTGCATTAAATCCTTTTCTTGGGGTTATAAATCCTGATTTTTCGTTTATATAGTCAAGCAGTTTATCTGCATTTTTTATTGTATATACTTTTATTCCCTGAGTTCTGATATATTGTTTAAGCTTTTCGGGATAATTTATATATTTTTTTACTATGGGTTTTAATTCATCATGAATTTGAAGCTTTGTTTTTTCCGTTTCTGCCGATAAATTTAATGTACAGCTTGAATTCATTGCTTTTTTTGTTGTGGAATTTTTATAATATGCACTTTTAGATTTATTTGTATTCTTGTTTCGTACAAATAATTTTATATATAATTGCGCTAAGTATTGATTAAAATTTTGCATAACAATCCTCATATATTATTAAAAACATTTTTAATGAAAATATTGACAAATACGTTTATAATTTAATTAAACTTAAAATATGAATACTTATTATAAAAAATATATTCCGTATATGTTTTTGCTTCCTGCCTTGGTATTATTGGCGGTATTCTTTTTTATACCGTTTTTTCAGACTATAATACTAAGTTTTCAGGATTATTCAACTGATATTTATAATCCTTCGTATGCAGGGATAAGCAATTATAAAGTGCTTTTGCACTCATCTGAATTTTATCAGACATTATTTAATACATTTTTGTTTTTAATACTTGCGGTGCCTGTTCTTGCAGTAGTCCCGTTAATTGTTGCAATTTTTATTAATCAAAAAATAAGAGGAATAGGAATATATAAAGTATTAATATATCTGCCTGTTGTTGTTTCTATAGTTGTTGTTGCGATTGCTTTTAAGTGGCTTTATGCGCAAGAGGGTATTTTAAATTATTTGCTTGAGTTATTTCATATAAATCCTATTGGCTGGCTTACGGATACTAAATTTGCCATGCTCTCAGTTGCTATAGTTACTATTTATAAGGGGATCGGCTATTATATGATGATTTATTTATCCGCTTTAATAGGTGTTCCAAGGGATTTATACGAGGCTTCAGAGGTCGACGGGGCTAATGAATTTTACAAACATTTAAATGTTACAATTCCTCATTTGATGCCTGTAATAGCTTTAGTTGTAACTATTTCTTCTATATCCGCATTAAAAGTATTTGCAGAAATTTATGTTATGACAAAAGGCGGGCCTCTAAATTCCACAAAAACCATAGTATATTATATTTACGAGAAGGCTTTTGAAAATTTGGATTTATCAATGGCTGCAACGGCTTCTGTTGTTTTGCTTATTATAATTCTTGTATTTTCCTTTATAAATATTACTTTCTTTGAAAATAAGAGGTATAAATTATGATGAGGAAATTTATTAAAGGTTTATCTGTCCACGGTTTTCTTATATTGATGTCGTTTTTGTCATTGTTTCCTTTTTTATGGCTGATATCAACGGCATTAAAAGGAATTGATGAGAATATTTTCCAATATCCTCCCGTAATTTTTCCTGCTCATCCGACTTTTGATAATTTTATATCCGCTTGGAAACAAATTCCTTTTCTTTTATACTTCTTTAACAGTTTTGTTGTTGCATTTTTTACGGTTGTTTTAAATTTAATTTTATCATCATTAGCGGCATATCCGCTGGCAAGAATGGAGTTTAAAGGGAAAAAACTTATATTTTCGCTTGTTTTGGCGACAATTATGATTCCGTTTCAGGCTATTATGCTGCCTGTTTATTTAATTGTTTTAAAACTTCATCTGGTTGATTCATACGGAAGTATATACGGATATTTGGGTTTAATTCTTCCTTTTGCGGTTAATGCATTCGGAATATTCTTAATGCGTCAGGCTTTTTTAACAATCCCGAAGGAAATGGAAGAAGCTGCTTTTATCGATGGATGCAGTATATTTAATATCTGGCGGAAAATTATGCTCCCTATGACAGCGCCCACCCTTGCGGTACTGGCTATATTTACTTTTATAGGCTCATGGGGCGAGTTTTTATGGCCCAGTATTGTTCTAACAAATAAAGCTTTATATACACTTCCCGTCGGTGTTAATGACCTGCAGGGCATGTTCAGTGCTAATTGGAGATTGATTGCAGCAGGTTCAATTATTTCAATAATCCCTATAATAATATTTTTTATTACAATGCAAAAATATTTTGTTTCAGGCTCAAATGAAGGGGCTGTTAAAGGATAAAAAAAATCCCGCTTAGGGCGGGAAATTTTATTTCTTTATTTATTATTTTAACCTTCATCCGTAAAGTGCTTATTTATATAATCTTCAGCTTCCTTTTCCGTTAAATCGTAGTTATACATATAATCTTCTTTTATTTCTTTCATATTTTCAAAATTTCCGAATATATTATTCGGCAAAATGTTATCTTCTTTATTTACGCAAAAGTCAACTTCCGAAAAATCCGTTTTATTTTCATTTCGTGTATCAAAATTGCTGTTCATTGTTTTTTTATTAAAACCGTTAATATCGGAAAAGAAACTCATATTTTACTCTTTCTTATAAAATCTATATATTATATATAAAAAATATATACCCAAAAAATTGCCTTTTATTTCACGGCAGATTTTTTAAAAAAGAATAAATATACAATAAATACTAATAATTTTGAGTTTACATAACTTAATATTTTATATAAGGTTATATATATCAGGGAATACCTGCAGGCTTCGTTTTAAAATGTTATGCATATAGGCAATGGCAATACCGTAATTTGTAATCGGAACGTTTTGTTCGTCAGCGGATTTATATCGGTATAAAACTTCTCTGTCTTTAAGCATACAGCTTCCGCAATGAACTATCATATTATATTTTTTCAGATTTTCTGGGAAACTTCCGCCCGAAGTAAATTCAAAGTTAAGATTTTTACCCGTATAATTTTTAATCCAATTCGGGAGCTTAACGGTACCGATATCTTCGCATTGACGGTGATGTGTACATCCTTCAGAGATTAAGATTGTATCATTATCTTTAAGATTATTAAAGTGTGTAACCCCTTTGACTGCATAGTTTAGAACACCTTTATATCTTGCAAAGAGTATTGAAAAAGAGGTTAAAAGAATATCCTCGGGGGTTTGAGATGATACTTTTTCAAATACTTGAGAATCTGTTATTACTAATTTAGGTTTTTTTGTTAAATTTTTAAGCGCTTCAGAAAGTTCATGCTCTCTTACTACGGTTGAGATTGCGCCTGCATCAAGTAAATCTCTTAATACCTGCTGCTGCGGCAGGATTATTCTGCCTTTTGGAGCTGCGCTATCTATCGGAGTAACTAAAATTACAAAATCGTTTTTACTTGCCAAATCTCTAACAAGCGGGAGTGATTGCGGGTTTTGAGAATATATTTTTGCAATTAATTCTTTTAATTCAAATATATTTTTATTTGTTTTTGCGCTTACATATATTTCATTTTCTTTCATAGAGGGGATTTCAGACAGTAAATCCGATTTATTGTAAACAATAATATATTTAATGTCTTTTTCATTAAAAATTGAAATTAATTGATTATCGATTTCAGTTATGCCTGATTGTGCATCTGTTATAAGTAGTGCAATATCCGTCTTGTTTAATATTTGTTTTGTCTTTTCAATTCTTAACTCTCCAAGAACTCCATCATCATTAAATCCTGCAGTATCTATAAGAGTAACGGGTCCAATGGGTAGAAGTTCCATTGATTTATATACAGGGTCAGTCGTTGTTCCTTTTATATCAGATACAACAGCAAGGTTTTGCCCTGTTATTGAGTTGATAATACTGGATTTTCCCGTATTTGTTTGCCCGAATATTCCTATTTGAACTCGTTCTGATGAGGGGGTTAAATTAAGACTCATTTTATTTTCCTTAAATTATTAACTTTATTTACTCTTTATTTTATAATAAACGATAGGAATTGAGCATGAAAAAAATAATATATTTATTATTAATTATAATTATAGGGATATGTACTCAGCCTTGTTTGGCTGCTGATAATAATGTTGCTGTAAGAGTAGGAATCAGCAATTCTAACTTTAATACATATTTATTCGACGAAATTGAATTTAATAATGCTCAAAATCTTGTTGTAATGGATTTAGCTACGGGATATACGGCACCTGAAAAAGAAAATATAAGTATATATAAAATAACGTCGGAAAATAATTTATTTAGGATTTATCAGGATGGTGAACTCGTTGCAAGAAATTTGACAGGCCCTATTGTTATCAGAGCAATATCAGATGATAAATTAATTTCCGTAAACGGCTTAAAACGAAAAGGAAAACAGGCTTTATATCGTGGTTATATTGAATTAACAAGAAGCAAAAAAGATATCAGTAAATTTGCAATAGTAAATGTATTAAGCTTAAAAAACTATTTAAGAGGAGTTGTTCCTAATGAAATGCCTGTAAAATTCGGGCTTGAAGCACTAAAAGCGCAGACGGTAGCGGCAAGAAATTATGCAGTTACACCTAGAGTTAAAGCATATGAAGAGTTTGACTTGTGTGATTCCGTTTCATGCCAGGTATATTATGGTGCTAATACAGAGGAACCCTTGTCAGATAAAGCCATAAATGAAACAAACGGAATAATCGCAACGGATAAAGAAGATAAACCGATTTTAGCTTTATACAGTTCTACGGCAGGCGGATATACCGAAAGTTATGAGTATGCGTTTTCAGACCCATCAACAAAGCAGTTCCCTTCTGTTGATATCCCATATTTAACTGCGGTTCCTGATGATAAAAAGTTTCATCCGCTTGATGATGAAAAATCCGCCGAAGAATTTTATATGTCCAGCCCCGAGGCATTTGACGATATGTCGCCTTATTACAGGTGGTCTAAAGAATGGACTAAAGATGAACTTCAAGGTGTTTTAGCAAAAACACTTATAGCTCAATCAAAAACAGGATTTATCTCTCCTGCATTGACTAATGCTGAAGATTTTGGTGAATTGCAGTCTATAAAAGTTCTTCAAAGAGGAAAATCGGGCAAAATAGTTAAACTTGAAATAGTAACGGATAAAAATACTTTTCTTGTTCAAAAAGAACTGGTTATAAGAAGGTGCTTTCAAAAAAATGCAATATCTCTTCCGAGTGCAAATTTTGTAATTACATATATAGATTCTGAAACTCCCGTATATAAATTTAACGGGGGAGGCTTCGGGCATGGTGTGGGGCTTAGTCAGTGGGGAGCAGGTAAAATGGCTTCTTTAGGGTATTCTTACGATGAAATCCTTCAGCATTATTATAAAGGGATAAAACTTTCTACAATTCCCGTCAAAGTTACACAATATAAGCCTTACAGGGATGAATTTTATGCCGTTAAAAAATCTGATGCGGATTTAATTATAAAAAATCCTGACAATATCAGATCTTTTAAAATAACCATTAATAACAGGGAAATTGATAAAAAAAGTTTATTCGGAACCGAAAAAAAATATAATTTATCTCGTTATCTTGTTGACGGTTTTAATAAAATTACCGTTGAAATTACGGATGATACACTGCCGCCTGAAACTGAAGTTCAAATTTATATTGTGATTAAAGAGGCTGATAATGAGTAAGGAAAATTCATTATTAAAAGCGGCATGGCTTATTGCCTTTGTAACCATAATTTCAAAGTTTGTCGGTTTTTTAAGAGATGTGTGCATTGCAAATTACTACGGGGCTGGGCTTGTATCTGATGCATATTTTTATGCTTATCAAATACCGTCCTTAGCAATAATTTTAATGGGCGGTGTAGGCGGGCCATTCCATAGTGCAACTGTCAGTGTTTTTGCAAAACTGGTAAATCCTGATGATAAAATGCCTTCTGAAAAAGTAAATAAACTGTTTAATACCTTTTTAACGGGTTCTTTTATCTTTTTTGCGATTTTTTCAGTATTAATATTTATTTTTTCTGATGAAATATTAGGATTTATAATTCACGGAAATAACACGGAATTAATAAATTTAGCGGGAGTTCACCTTAGAATAATGACTCCTGTTATATTAATAGGCGGTATAATCGGAATTTATTACGGGCTTTTGATTACATACAGAAGCTTTTTACTTCCGAATATATCTCCCGTGCTTATGAGTTTAAGTATAATAGCAATCATTGCATTTTCTAAAGGCGATAATTTAGGGATATCACTTGCAGTCGCAACATCAATAGGGGCAGTACTTCAATTTGTGGTTCAATTTCCTGCCGTTAAAAAATTAGGGTTTAAAATAAAACCTAACTTAAATTTTAAAAATAACCCCGAATTTAAAAATTTAATTGAACTCGTATTTCCTGCGGCTTTAAGTTCAACAATCGGGCAGATTTATGTATATGTTGATATGTTTTTTGCTTCGCAATTAAAAGAAGGAGCATGGACTGCAATAGGTTATGCAAACAGAGTTTTCCAGTTCCCTGTCGGAATTTTGGTTACGGCATTTCTTGTTCCTTTGTTTCCGATATTTTCTAAACTTGTCGGAGAAAAAAATTATGATGATATAAAATATTATTTTCATAAAGGTGTAGGGCTTTTAAATTTTGTTGCAATTCCTATTATGTTCGGAATTATTATGCTTGCATATGATGCGGTGCAGTTGATTTTCCAAAGAGGCGAATTTGATTCTCATGCTACATATATGGTATCTCAGGCGCTTATATTCTTATCATTTGCAATAATTCCTTATGTCTTTAGGGATTCAATAACAAGAATTTTCTATTCCTTTAATGATTCAAAAACCCCGTTTTTAGTAGCATTTTCTTCCATAATTTTAAAATTTATATTAAACAGTTTATTTATAGAAAAACTCGGAATAGCTGCAATAACACTGTCTACCTCGCTTGTAACTTTATTTAATGCCTCATTACTCGGAATAATTTTATTAAAAAGAATAAATCTTGATTATAAAATATATTTTAAAAATATATTTAAAATGTTAATTGCGGCAATTTTGGCATTTTCAATTAACTTTGTAATTTATAAATATTGGACTTACGATACAAATTCTTGGATAATGCTTGCTGTTAAGACCTTTAGTATTTTTATATTCAGCATGACGTTGTATGTAATATTTGCGGCAATATTTAAAATTGAATATGTAGGAGAACTTCTTGAAAGAATTAAAAACTATATCAAAGGGAAATTTATCCGCCGATAATATAAATAAAATCTTAAATAATGGCGGAGTTATAGCATTTGTTACAGATACTGTCTGGGGAATAGGCACACTGCCCGATAATAAAAAAGGGGTTGATAAAATTTACGAAATTAAAAACAGGGATAGGTCAAAACCTTTAATATTAATGTCAAATAACACTGAATACCTTTTTCCGTATTTAAAAGAAGTAACTCCTTCGATAAAAAACTTATCAGATAAGTATTTCCCGGGGGCATTAACTATTGTAGCCGAAAAGTCTGAAAAAACACCTGATATTATTACCTCGGGTAAAAATACCGTTGGTATAAGAGTTCCTGATAATGAATTTTTTAAAAATTTATGTTCTCTAATTGATGGGCACGTCCTTGCCACAACAAGCGCTAATTTATCAGGCATGCCTTCATCAAAAACCTATGAGCAGGCTTTAAATTCTATAGGTAACCTTGTTGATATTGTTTTTGATGATTACGGATATACCTGTAAGGGCTTAGAATCAACAGTTGTGCTTGTTGAAGAAAATTCCCGTAAGATTTTAAGACAAGGTGCTATATATTTAAATTAGTCTTCAAAAGAATTAAAGTTCGGGACTTTAATTATGTCGCCATTATGAAGCACGCATTTTGTATAATCTTTATATGTACCCATTTCAGGGTGATAAGGACCCCATCCGTAGTCTTCAAGTTTATTATTTGCCTTAATTCTGCCGTCTTTTATGTCAAATAACTCTTTAAAGTCTTCAACATTTACATTTGCTTTTAGGAAAAAATAAGTATATCTGCCGTCTGCATAAACTTCAGCTACTTCATCACGAGTGGATTTTTTATCTTCTAATTCAGCTAAGTTTAATAAACATTCTGCCTTTTCACTATCGCTTAAATTGTCGTCATAGAGTTTTTCTCTAACCTTTGCAATTTTATTATCAGTTAAATCAATTCTTTCAGGGATTTTAATTGTTTCGGGGGTATTACCTTCTTCATTTAAATTATTAAATGCCGCAATAAATTCAGGAGATACATTATAAATTTCAGCTGTTTCATTTAACGATACGGAATCACTATAAGGAATTTCAACCGAGTTAAAAGTATATTTATCAATTTGTTTAGCTGTGCAGCTTGCCATTTGCGAAAGTAATAAAGCAATTAATGCGCCAGTAGTCAGGCATCTTTTTGCTGTTTTTGTCTTGCCTTTATGTTGTTTTTCAAAAGAGTCTTTTTTTACATATTGTTCGTGAAAATTTTCTGCGTTTGTAACGGGAATATAAATTTGATTTCTGTAATTTTGACCAAAACTAATAGAGTTAATATTCATAATAATGCCTTTCTTGTTGTTATTTTTAATGAGTATAAATATTTAAAATTGACTAATTTTCAAAATATGTTAATATTTCTTTACATAAATAAGAAAATTTCTAAAGTTTTAAAAATAAATGCCGATTAGAAGAGTTGTGTAGTAAAAAGTAAAATATAGGAGTGTAACTTATGTCAGATTTTTCTAATTTTAAAGATTTTTTAACGGGTAAAGTACAAAGTGAAGGATATGATAAACAAAACTTAAAATACAACAAAATAAAAGATGATGAAATGGAAGATTTTCAGCTGTTTGAAGTAGTCGACGGCAAATATGAGATGTCAAATGACTATAAAAAAATTGTAGATGAAAACGGAAATATATCAAAAGAAGATTTTGCAAGTATATTTTCAAGTGAAGAAAATGGTATATCACAAGAACAGGCTGAAGCAATATATGATTTTATTGCAGGTGAAGACGGAAACGGAGTAGTCTCACAAAAAGAATTTGAAAATTTGGCAAAATTAGGAAGTCATTTAGTTAATGACGGTGTATATGTAGACAAGGATAGAAACGGTCTATCTTTCAATGAATATGATTTAAAGACACTTTCAGCAATGCTTTCTAATGCTGAGAATAATGTTAATTCTTCAGGAAAAGCTAAAGACCAAAACGAACAATTCAAGCTTGATATAGATTATGAAGATGCATATAAGATGGATACTTGGGGTATGAAAAAAGGTGATAAATCAAAAGAAGTAAAAGATTTAGAACTTTTTGAATTGCAAGAAGACGGAACATATGAATTATCAGAGGAACTGCAAGGTATCCTTGATAATAACGGGAATGTAGATAGAGATAAGTTTATAGACGCATTACATCTTGATGATTTACCTTATAATGAAGCATTGACAGAAGAACAAATTGGGCAGATATATGATGTAGTGGCAGGTAAAGATGGCACGATGTCTTTAGATGATTTAAAAGCATTATCACATCTTGGTGAAGAAGTATTCAAAAGTAAAGATAAAGATGACAAAGGTGTCAGATTAGATGAATATGATTTAATGGCATTATACAAAAAAATAGATGATTGGAAGGCAAGTATTACAGGCCCTACAGGACCGACAGGACCAACAGGACCAACTGGACCGACAGGACCAACAGAACCGACAGGACCAACTGGACCGACAGGACCAACTGGACCAACAGGACCAACTGGACCGACAGGACCAACTGGACCAACAGGCCCGACTGGACCAACAGAGCCGACTGAACCAACAGAACCAACAGAACCGACTGAACCAACAGAACCGACTGAACCAACAGAACCGACTGAACCAACAGGACC
>CANQAL010000046.1 GCA_947589255.1 Candidatus Gastranaerophilales bacterium
TACTACATTTCTGTTTCACTAACCTCAACCATAAGTTTCGCAACTCGCTCACTTCATTTCGCTCAAACAGGCGAAACTTTGTTATTGTTTTGGTAAGTGAAACTACGAAATTTCGTATATGATTTCATATTGAATTATTTGAAAAAAATAAAAAAAATAAAAAAAATAAAAATAATCAAAAATCAATTAAAAGAAAAGTATCTGTCAAAATCCACATCGTCAAAATTACATAAGAGCCTGTACACATCATCTTCTTCATCCATTTTTTGGAATTTATATTCATCAAATTTCCAAAGTTTTGGGTTGATTCCATAAACTCTTATAATTTCTCTATCCAATAATATTTTAAGTTTTTTCTTAACTGTATCAATAGGCATATCAAGGCATTTTGCCAGCTCAACTGCCGAAATACCTTCAGGTCTTTGGCATTTTTCGGGAGTTAGGAACATAAGTTCCAATCCTACTTTTTTTAAATCAATATCTTCTGATATTTCCATATTGTTACCTGTTTTTACATTGTTATGTTCGGCATTTTTTAAAAATACTTTAATTTTAATTACATATATATTTTTTTTTGTAAATATTGTACAATTTAATAGTATAACAGTAAACTTACATGAGCAATATAATTTATAATTTAAAGCAGAATTAATAATAAAAATGCCCAAAGTATCAATAATAATACCTTTTAATAATGTAGAAAACTATATTGAAGAATGTTTGCAAAGTGTCGTAAATCAAACATTAAAAGATATAGAAATTATTGTTATAAATGACGCATCAGAGGATAATTCTTTAAAAATAGTTAAAAAGACAGCAAAAAATGATAACAGAATAAAAATAATTCAGCTTGATGAAAGACATGGTCAAGGTTATGCCAGAAATAGAGGCATTGAAATTGCTCAAGGTGAGTATATAGGTTTTGTTGATTCCGATGATTTTATTATGCCCGAAATGTTTGAAGAATTATATAATAATGCCAAACAGAATGATACAGATATAACGATGTGCCTTGCAAGAGAATTTGATGATGTTACAAAAAAATATACCGAAACTGATTATTACTCCTTAATTCCTTTAAAAACATTTGAAAATAATACTTTTAGTGCAGAAGATACAAAGAATAAATTATTGGATATTAATGTTGCACTTTGGAATAAAATTTATAAAAAAGAGTATTTAATAAATACGGGCGAAAAATTCCCCGAAGGTTTTATATATGAAGATTTGCCGTTTTTCTACGGGACTTACCTGAGCGCAAAAAGAATTCAAATTGTTTGGAAATACTTTTATAACTACAGAATAAACCGAAAAACATCAACAATGCGCCAATCAGGTAATAAAATTTTGGACAGGGTTCAAATGGTTTCTTTATCATACGAAAAGCTAAAAAACGTTCCGTATTTAAGTGATTTAAAGAAAAATATTCAAGGCTGGATTATTAATGATTTATTCCACAGATATACTCTTTTAAAGGAAAGTTACCAGAGGGAATATTTCTTTTTAATGAAGAAGGTTTTTAAAAATCTTGAAATAGAAAATATTGAAGATAATTACTGGAAAAAAGTTTATCATTTTGAAGGCTATAAGCTTGTCATAAATAATTCTTTTGAGAATTTCAATCAAAAAGTTTTTAATGAATATTTGGATATTCATAAAGTTGAAGACAGAATCACCTCTCAAATAACGGATAGACATGAAATAGACAGTAAAATTTCTAATGTATATGAGGATATTAATAAAAATTATAAATATACCGAAAATTTAGTATCAGGTGTTGAAAATAAGCTGAAGGATGTTAAAGAAAGTGTTACTTATAATATGGAAAGAATAAATAACGTGGCTGAAAAAATTAAAGAAGCGGAAGAAAAAACCAATAGTACAATTACAAATGTTGTAAACGAAATAACAAAATTTTCGCAGGATAATATTAATCATATTTCAAATGAATTTAGAAATTTAAATATCCAGACGGATGAAAAGATATCAAGAGTTTATGAAGAAATAACAAAAAATTATTCTTACACAAATGAACTGACTGATAAATTAAGATCAGATATAAAGACAAGTAATGATATACTTGCTCAAAATATAAAAATACAAACAGATGAGAAAATTTCCCGTATTTATTCAGATATTACCGAAAACTATAAGTATACCGAACAGCTTGTTTATAACAGAAATAAAGATTTGCTTGATGAGATAAGGAAAAATATATCTGAAAACAAAGAGGAATTTAATACTAAATTAGCTGAAAATAAAAATGATATAGATAAAATTAATCAAAATGTTTTAATTGATATAAATGCAAAAACTGATGAAAAGATTTCAAAAGTATATGAAGAGATAACGAAGAATTATACATATACCGAAAAATTGGTGGAATCTGCTTCCTCAAAAACCGAATATGAAGTTGAAGAAAAAATATCGGATATTTACAATTTAATAACAAATAACTACACTTCAACCAATAATAAGATAGAAGAAAAATCAAACGAAACTAAAAATGAAATATCAAATTTGTATGAAAAAATTAATGTATTATCTCAGGATTATCAACAAGAAAATAATTATTTAAAAGAAGTACAAGCAACTCAAAATGAAAAAATAAATCTTTTGGAAACAATATTGGATGATAAAATTAATTCCTTTGTAACTTCTCAAAATAATAATTTAAATTTAAAAGTAAGCGAGATATATTCGTATACAAACAGTGAATTGTCGAAAATATTTAACGAACTTAAATCAAACCATAAAGAACTTAATGAAAAAATAGATTACCAAACCTATGAAACAGGTAAACAAATCAGTGCAAATAAAGAAGAAATTAATAAAATAAAAACTACGGTAGAAGATAAAGCAGACCGAGTTCAAATAAACGATTTATCAAAAGACTTTGAAGAAAAAATACAAAAACTTCAAGATGCTCACTATTGGGAAATGAAAGAATTGAAGGCGCAATTTGAAGCTCAATTAAATGAGCAAAGAGTTAAATATGAACAAAAACTAATAAATATGGAAAATCAAATAAATGAAACTGAGCAGAAATATATTGAAAGCAGAAAAAATATATTCCAAAAAATCTTTGGAAATAAGAAAAAGAGATAATAAATGAGCAATACAAAAATATCAATAATAGTAATATATAAAAATAATGAGGATACAATAAAAAACTGTATTGAAAGTATATTAAATCAAAATTACGGAGATTTTGAAATAATATGCGTAAATAACGGTTCAGATGATAAATCTGAAGAAATAATTCAAGCTTTAAAAGAAGGAAGAGAAAATATATTACTGTTAAAACTTCCTACGGAACACAAGATTGATGAAGCAAGAGCAAATGCAATAAGTGTTGTAAACGGAGATTATATTTGTTTTTTAGAGCCTGATCAAGTTATTTATGAAATTTTTCCGGGCGGAATTAAAACAGATTCTTTTAACCCCGAACTATCAAAAATAGATATTGAAGCAGGGAAAATATACCGCCGTGATTTTTTAGAAAATATTAATGTAATTGATAAACTATTAGATATAAAAATTGAAACAAAAGCCAAAGAATTATCAAATATTGTTGAAAAATCAGAAAAAAACATATCCGAAAAAATTGATAAATGCGAAAAAAATAACATTGATAACCTGAATTTTAATATGGTAGAGATGAAATGCAGGTTAAATAATGTATACGATTATATTCATGCCGAACTTAACATGAAGGGCGGAGAGATAAATAATGTTTATGCGGAAGTTGATAAAAGTTTTAAATATACGGATAAGTGCAAAGAAGAAATAAAAAAAGATTTATATCAAAGTTTATATGATGAAACACAAGCCGTAAAAAATCATATTTCAGAAGTTGAAAATAATTTAATTACAGAAAATAAGGAAATTAAAAAACTTCTTTATAATCAGTCAAATGTAATTGAGGAAAAAATAAATAATATTCAACAACCTGAAAATAATACATTTTCTTTTGAAAAAATGCCCTATGAAGAAGTTAAACAAATTGTTGATAACTGTCTTGGGCAGGTTTATATAAAAATCAACGAAATGAATTCCGAAATATATTACGAGTTATCAAGAATCAGAAACGAATTTGAAGAAAAAATAAATAAATTAAGAGAAGAATTAACTAAATAAATATGGAAAGAAAAAATGCCTGCGGTATCAATTATAGTACCTGTTTATAATGTGGAAAAATATTTACGGGAATGTCTGGAAAGCATAATAAATCAAACTTTTCAGGATATTGAAATAATCTGTGTAAATGACGGTTCAACGGATAACTCAAGAAAAATATTAACCGAATATGCACAAAAAGATTCAAGAATAAAAATAACAGATAAAGAAAACGGAGGATTATCCTCGGCTCGCAATGCAGGATTAAAAATAGCACAAGGTGAATTTATAAGTTTTATTGACTCTGATGACTGGGTTGATAAAACGATGATTGAAAAGCTATACAATAATATAAGAGCTTTAAATACAGATATTTCAATATGTGCGGTACATCAATATGATGAATCAAAACAGGAATTTGATGACAATTCAAAATATTTTACACTCGGTTTTTTTGATGATTCTTTTAATAACAAAGCCTTTACATATAAAGATGTAAAGCCTTTTATAATGGATGTCTGCGTTATGGCTTGGAATAAACTGTATCGAAAAAGCTTAATAGATGAATGTAAAGCAGAGTTTCCTGACGGCTTAATTTGGGAGGATGGGCCCTTTTTCTTTTCAATATTTTTTAAGGCAAAAGGGGTTTCCATTGTAAGAGATTTTTTGTATTACTACCGAATAAACAGAAAAGGTTCTATTATTCAAAAAGGCGGAAAACAATTCCTTGATATCATTGACGTTGTTGAACTTATGTACAATTCAATTAAAGACCTGCCTGATTTTGATGATATTAAGGATGAATTTTATATAAGAAAAATTGATGATATAGTATACAGATATGATTTAGTCAATTTTTACCATAAACAATTATTTTCAAGAAAATTAAAAAACAAAAAATTCTTATTTGACGATACAATATTTGATTTTAAACTTGCAGACACATACCCCGGGAATATAAGAAAAAGACTTTTTGATATCGTCAAAAGAACAAATATAATAAGGTTTTATTACAATAAATTTAAAACAAGAGTTATGTTTAAAGTAATGGAAATCTTATACACGGAAAATAATATCTATTATTTAAAATACAGAAAACTTGTTGTAAAATTAAAAAAACGTGCTGAATATTGCGATATTTGGTACGCAGATGACAGAATTTATATAGTGTTATTTAATAAATTTAAATTCAGTATTAAATTTGAGTATTCAAAAATAGAACCGATAAAAAAATGAAGAAACCCATAATTTCGGTAATAGTGCCGGTATACAATGTAGAAAAATATTTAAAAAAATGTCTGGACAGTATATTAGACCAGACATTTGGGAATATAGAAATAATCTGCGTAAATGATGGTTCAACGGATAATTCAAGAAAAATTTTGTCTGAATATGCAAAAAAAGACTGCAGAATTAAAATAACAGATAAAGAAAACGGAGGGTTATCATCAGCCAGAAATGCAGGGTTAAAAGTGGCTCAAGGCGAATATATCAGTTTTATAGATTCTGATGACTGGGTGGATAAAACAATGCTTGAAAAGCTCTATAAAAGCATGACAGAGCTTAATACCGATATTACAATATGCGCAGTTCACCAATTTGATGAAAAAAAACAATGTATAGATGATTCAAATCCGTATTATACATTAGGTTTTTTTAATGAAACCTTTGATAATAAAGCCTTTACATATAAAGAACTTAAACCGTTTATTATGGATGTATGTGTTATGGCTTGGAATAAGCTGTATAGAAAAAGTACGATAGATGAATGCAAGGCGGAATTCCCTGATGGTTTAATCTGGGAGGACGGTCCCTTTTTCTTTTCAATACTATTTAAAAATAAAAAAGTTTCTATAGTAAGAGATTTTTTGTATTACTACAGAATAAACAGAAAAGGCTCTATTGTGGAAAAAGGCGGTAAACAATTTCTTGATATTATTGATGTCGTAGAACTTATGTTTAATTCAATTAAAGATTTACCCGATTTTGATGATATTAAATATAACTTCTACAGAAAAAAAGTGGAAGACTTTATGTCAAGATTTGAAAATTTAAGCTTCAGATATAAAAATATGTTTGCTAAAAAATTAAAAGAAAAAAGTTCATTAATTAACGAAGAAATCTTTCCCCCGAATATGGCACGAGGAATATTCCGTTATACAAATTATTTGTTCGGAAATATAAAAAAAGGTGATATGTTTTATTTCCACATACAAAAAATAAAAACCAAAATTATGTATAAACTTATGGAAATAATGTACTTTAAAGAAGGAATGTACACTTTAAAATATAAGAAAATTATTTTTCATGTAAAAAAATATCCTAAAATTTTTGATATATACTACTATAAAGATAAGCTTCATATTGCGGTATTTAAGAAAATAAAATTTGAAGTTCCGTTTAAGTATTCAACGTTGGAGGAATTCACAAAGGATGACTAAATTATCAATAATAATTCCGTACAGAAACGTAGAATCATACATATCAAAGTGTTTAACAAGTGTAATATATCAAACATTATCTGATATAGAAATAATATGTATTGATGATTCATCCGAAGACAGTTCAAAAGAAATAATAAAACAATATGCGGATAACGACAAAAGAATAATAATGCTGAATACAGGCGGAGTTGTATCAGGGCAGTCATATGCAAGAAATTTAGGGTTAGAAATAGCCTCGGGCGAATATATAGGGTTCGTTGATTCTGATGACTGGGTTGAGCTTGATATGTTTGAAAAAATGTACAATAAAGCAAAATCAGATAATACGGATATTACAATGTGCGGTGCAATGCTTTATGATGAAAAAAAACAGGAATTTTATAATGATGATTATTACAGCTTAAAACCGCTTGAAAAATTCGGAAACGAAGTCTTTACACCGGAAGACACTAAGGATGAAATTTTAAATATAAATGTAGTTCTTTGGAATAAAATTTATAAAAGAGAATTTTTAGAACAAACAAAAGCTAAATTTCAAACAGGCTATATATATGAGGATATGCCGTTTTTCTTTGAAACATACCTTAAGGCAAAAAGAATAAATATTTTATGGGAAAACTTATATTATTACCGTCAAAACCGCAGATTTTCAACAATGCAGAACTCCGACAAGAAAATTTATGACAGAATAGATATGTCAAAATTGACTTACGAAATATTAAAACAGGCAAGTTTTTTTGAAGAAAAACAGGATGAAATCCACAGGTGGATAATAGATGATATTTTCCATAGATATACATTGCTGGAGGATAAATATTATGAAGAATATTATAAAAGAATGCGGGAATTTTTTATAAGTTTAAATCTTAACGAAAAGCAGAAAGAAGCACTAAAAATAGGGTATTGCTGTGATGAATTTGATATGATATTAGAGAGGGATTACTACGGATTTTGGAATTTTCTTATTGAAAAATATAAAACATCAAATAAACGAATAAAAGCGGCAGAGCATAAGTGTAATCTTGATATAAAAGCTATAAAAGATTACCTTGAACAGTATAAAAAAGAGGCTTCGGAAGATAAAGCAAAAGCTATAGAGTGGTGGGAAAATTTCAGTAAAGAAGAACGGGCAAAAGAAGTTAAACGCAGACTGGATGAACAATATATATATCTTGAATCAAAAAAACAATCCGAAATGAACGGTTTATATGATGAATTTAATCAAAAAATGGTAACACAGGAATATGAATTGAAAAGGTGGCAGGCTGAATCTTTAAGACAGCAAAAAGAAAAACTTGTTGCCGATTACGAATGGAAGCTTGAAGCACAAAGACAGCATTATATGCAGGCACTCGAACAGCAAAAATATTATTATGAAAATAATTTTTTATCGGTTAAAATATTATTAAAAGTTTGTAAAAAATTTCAACAATTAAAAAATAAATTTAAAAAACTGATTAAGAAAAACTAAAATGACAGAACAAGACGAAAAATATAAACAACTTGAACAACAATATAAAAAAATGCTTTCATCCGCTAAAGAAGTATATGAAAGCGAAATAAATCTGTTAAAAACAAAGCTTGAATATGCAGAATTGAAACAACATACGGAACTTGAAAATAAAATTGCGGAAACAAAAAAAGAAACAGATGAGTACTACAACGTTAAAAATTCAAATGATATTCAAGAAATAAAAGACTACTATGAAAATAAAATAAAAGATTTAATTGAATGGTATGAAAAAGAAATTCCAAGAAGGCAAAATGAAACGGCAGCTTGGCATGAAAATAATTTAAGAGAAAAGGTTGCAGAATTAACAAAAAACTATGAAGAAACAATCGCCCAATTAAATAAAAGATTTAATGACGAAATAGAAGTTTTAAGCACTCAGTTAATAGAACAGAAAAAATATTACGAAAAACAATTAAAACCTTTTAACAGATTAATAAGAATAAAAAATAAACTGAAATCCAAAGAAAATAAAACCGAAAAGAAAATAAATAAAACACCTGAAATCAAACAAGAAGTAAATATAATAACTCAGCCGATACAAGAAAAAAATGTAAGACCAAAAGTTTCTGTAATACTGCCCGTATATAATGTAGGCAAGTATTTAAGACAGTCATTAGACAGTTTAATAAATCAATCATTAAAAGAGATAGAAATAATCTGTGTAAATGACGGCTCAACAGATGACAGCTACGATATATTAGAAGAATATAAAAACAAAGACAACAGAATAAAAGTAATCCATAAAGAAAATAAAGGCACAGGCGCAGCAAGAAATGACGGATTAAAGCTTGCTACAGGCGAATGCATCGGCTTTGTTGATCCTGATGACTGGGTTAAACCTATAATGTATGAAAGGTTATATACTCTTTTAAAAGAAAAAAATCTTGATATAGCAATGTGCATGCCTGACGGATACGATGAAAAGAACGGAATAAACAGACCGTTTCCGTATTTTGTTGATGATAATTTTAAAGATATGATAGATGACAGAATATTTAACTGGCGGGATTTATCGCCGTTTAAATATCCTATGTGCGTTTGGAATAAACTTTATACCAAAGAATTATTTGATAAAAATCAGATATGGTTTACGGAAGGTCTTGATTTTGAGGATCACAGCGTAATTTTCGGAACTCTGTTAACTGCGAAAAAAATGTTTTTTATCCGTGAAAAATTATATGTATATAGATTTAATCGAGTTGGGTCTGTATTATCTGATAATAACAGAAGGCTTATTGACCATATTGAAATTTTTAACATCGTTGAAGATTTAATGAAAAGGACAAATACATATACTGCTTTAAGAAATGATTTTCTTTTTTATAAAATACATAATCTTTTTTATTACTACAGCATGATAAAAGATAAGTATAAGCAGGAATATTACCAAAATATGGTTAAATCCATAAAAGATATTAATTTAAATTCTGATGAAATAAATATGTTAAGTGAAAAATATCCCGAAATTAAATCATATGTTTAAACGGTAAAAAAAAATCTTCTCTAATTTATAATGTAATTATGGGAAAAAATGCACAATGGAAATTTCATCGAACAGTATAAATCAGCCCGTAAATTTTTACACAAAAAATACAGGCAACACAATAAATATGGCAATAGATGAAGATAACCGTATATTAAACGGGAATATTTTTGCTTCTGAATTAGGAATAACTTCAACAAAGCCGATAAATAAACCATCTAAAAGAAAAAGAAAAAATAAACGGCTAAATACTTATGATACTGATTATCTGCCTGATGAAACAGGGGAAATAGATGATGAAAAAATTGCAAAAGAAAACTTTTTTATATCCGCCCAGGAAGAAAAATTTCCCAAAAAATTAAAACAAAGATTATTGCATATAATCAGCATAACTCCCCTTATAAATTATTTTATTTTGAAAAATAAAACAAAAAAAATAAAAAAAACAGTAGAAGAACTGACAGATATTAACCAAAATGTGGATGACATGTTAAATACAAAAGTACCTTTCGGAGAAGAAGCAAAACTCTATACGGATATTGCAAAAAATCTGACAACAGCCGCAAACATAATAGGGAAGGCGAATAGAAACTTATAATTAACAAAAATAAACATATATTAAATTTTTTCGCATTTTTTCTTTACTAATTAAATATTTTAAAATACTATGTTAATATACGATGAAAACCATGTAATATATGGGTAAATCGGGATATGAAAAAAGTAATAGAAAAAAAAGAGGGCGCATAAGTGGAAAATTTTGTTCCGGATATTTTTGGCAAAAGAGAAAACAACAGCAGTAATTCAACAACAAATGAATCAAATGTAATACCTGCAGATATAAAAGTAATAGGTGTAGGCGGAGGCGGAGGCAATGCCGTAAACCGAATGATAAAAGCAGGACTTTCAGGTGTGGATTTTTGGGTGCTTAATACGGACTTACAAGCATTAGAAAAATCTTCTGCCGAAAATAAAATCAGAATAGGAAGCAAACTTACAAACGGACTGGGCGCCGGCGGAAACCCTGAAAAGGGCGAAAAATCAGCAGAAGAAACAAGAGATGAAATCGTAAACGCAATAGGTAAAGCAGATATGGTATTTGTTACCGCAGGCATGGGCGGCGGAACAGGTACTGGTGCAGCTCCTGTTGTTGCAAGAATTGCTAAAGAATTAGGCGCTTTAACTGTCGGTGTTGTTACAAAACCGTTCAGCTTTGAAGGTCAAAGAAGAATGAATCAGGCTCTTCAAGGTCTTGAAAAATTAAAAGAAACCGTTGATGCACTTATTGTTATCCCTAACGATAAATTACTTGAAGTTATAGACAGAAGAACAACCTTTAGAGAATCTTTTGAAGTTGTTGATGAAGTTCTTTTAAGAGGTGTTCAAGGTATATCTGATATAATTACCGTACCCGGGTTAATTAATGTAGACTTCGCAGATGTAAGAAGTGTAATGGAATCATCAGGTTCAGCATTAATGGGTATTGGCAGAGGCACAGGCGAAGGCAGAGCTTTAGAAGCAGCAAAAGCCGCTATTAATTCACCGTTACTTGAAACATCAATTAAAGGTGCTTCGGGTATCATTATGAATGTAACGGGCGGTCCTGATATGACATTGTTTGAAGTTGCTGATGCAGCTAAACTTATCCATGAAGAAGCTTCTCCGGATGCTATTATTCACTTCGGTTCCGTTATTGATGACAGAATTCAAGGCGAAATTCAAATTACCGTTATCGCTACAGGTTTTGACTTAAAAAATAACGAAGTAGATAAATTTAATCAGGAAGAACAGGAAAATAAAACTCTCGGTGCTTTAGATTTATTCAGCGGCTCGGGATTTAACCCTGATTCCTCTAAAGTTTCAAAAGCAGCTACAGAATTTGCAAATAACATTCTTGATATTCCTGATTTCTTAAAGAAATAACGGAATTAAAAGTATTTAATAAAAAGCGGGCATGCCCGCCTTTTTTATTGTTTATTTAAATAATCAATCGTTTTCTTGCTTCCGACAACCGAAGTAACAGGGCTGTTTGCAAAAACATAATTCGCTGTTAACGAAATATCTTCTATAGTTATTTTATCTATTGCATCATATAACAATTTTAAATAATTAAAATCATATGCGGAATTTCTGTAGTTATGTAATTGTTCCGTAAAATATAAATTTTCCTCCATCTGATTAAGAATTGATGTTTTGATACAATTTTTAGCTGTTTGGAGTTCCTCAGCCGAAACGGGTTCTGTTTTTAATTTATCAACATTTCGTTTAAAACCGTCTATTGCTTTTTTAGCATTTTCGGGAGTATCTTTTTCATAACCTGAATCTGTTGAAGTTGAGATATCAAGGATAATCATGCCTGAATCATTATTATTAATGAAAGAAGAATGAACACTATATGCAAGTTTTTCTCTGCCTCTTAAATCGGTAAACAATCTTGAACTCATGCCCCCGCCTAAAATATCATTCATAAGTAATATTTTTGCTTCATCATCGACATTGCCCGTAAATTTAAATGTATAAGCCTGAGATATATCTGCCTGGTTAGATTCATTTGTATCCGTTACTAATACAGGTTGTGTTATCGGTCTATAGCTTTGAGTATTATATTCTCTATTTATTTGAACAGGCTGAAAATAAGGTAAACCTTGCGATAAAGTGTTATTAATGATATTTGATATGTTAGGATTTTTATCTTCATTTGCAGTTAAAGTAGCCTCGCATTGAGAATTTTGCAGAATATAGTAATATAAATTTTTAATATCGTTTAAAGTTAATTTATCAAGTTCTTCAAGCTGCTCGGAGGTACTTTTGTATTTATTATCATCAGGGTACAAAGTTCTATATAATTTATCAGATGCGGATTTTTTTTGTGTAAGAAGATTGTCTTTTACAATTTTTTTTGCTTTCTGAAATTCTTCTTCCGTAAATAAAGGATTATTTAATACATCTTTCATAATTGTAATCATATCAAATGTATTATCATCATAAGCATTTCCGGAAACAGATATTCCTGATGAACCTGCACTAAAATATAATAAAACATCTTTTGAATTTAAAGTATTTTGATAATTATCTCCGTTATTACTCATACTCCCTTCGTTCAGGATTACATTTAAAATTTTTAAAGCAGGATTTGAGACAGTTTTTATATCATCTGTTTGAATATCCATTAGTAATGAAGTTCTGCCTGTTGATACCGCAGGAACTATAGCTGTTTCAATATTATTAGGCAGTTTATATTGTTTTATTCCCGAAATATTATTATAAATATTATCTGAAGGATTTGACCTGCCGAAGGAAACATTATTTTTTGAGGCATTTTGTATTTGAGAGTTTTCTGCATGCCCTACAGCTATTGATACTTTATTTAAATCAAAGAACTTTTTAGCTGCTGCTTGAATATCTTCAGGCGTTAATGAATTAAGGCATTCATACTTTTTTTGAATGTAATTATTATCATCTCTTTTAACGATATAAGAGAGCAATCCGTTTATATTACTGGAA
>CANQAL010000047.1 GCA_947589255.1 Candidatus Gastranaerophilales bacterium
TAAAGGGTCTTGATGCTTTTACTTTGTTTTCAAATTTTTTAACCTTGGCGGAAGCTACCATTTTCATTGCTCTGGTAATCTTCTGGGTGCTTATTATTGAATTTATTCTTGTTTTAATTTTTTTTAAATTTGCCATTTTTAGCCTTCAAAAAAGTTTGTTTTAAAGTGATTTAATTTATCCGTTAAAGCTTTTTTATCTTCATCAGAGAGTTTATCGCCCGCATTTAATTTATCGGATAATTCTTTCATATTGGATTCAAAGAAATCAAACCAGCCTGTTTTAAAGTCCTTAATTTTATCGTTAGCGACATCATCAAGCAGTCCTTCATTAGCCGCAAATAAGATACTTATTTGATTTGCAACCGTTAAAGGTGAGTATTGAGGCTGTTTTAATACTTCCGTAAGTTTTTGACCTCTTGTTAATTGGTCTTTTGTTGCTTTATCAAGGTCGCTGGCAAATTGTGCGAAGGCTTCCAGTTCTCTGAATTGAGCCAAATCTAGCCTTAATTTGCCTGCAACTTGTTTAATACCTTTTGTTTGAGCGGCACCGCCTACACGAGATACCGATATACCTGCGTTTATTGCAGGTCTTGTACCTGAGTTAAACAAATTTGATTCTAAGAAAATTTGTCCGTCCGTGATGGAGATTACATTTGTCGGAATATAAGCCGATACATCCCCTGCCTGCGTTTCAATAATCGGCAATGCCGTTATGCTTCCTCCTCCGAGTTCGTCATTTAATTTGCATGCTCTTTCTAACAGTCTTGAATGAAGATAAAATACATCGCCCGGGTATGCTTCACGTCCTGACGGTCTTTTTAACAGCAGGCTCATTGCACGATATGCCTGTGCGTGCTTAGAAAGGTCATCATATATTATTAATACCGATTTTCCTTCTTCCATAAATTCTTCAGCTATGGCACATCCCGCAAAAGGTGCTATATATTGAGCAGGTGCAGATTCGTTGGCGGGCGCGGATACTATTATTGTATATTCCATTGCTCCGTAATTTTCAAGTGTTTTAGCTAACTGCGCAACAGTTGAAGTCTTTTGACCTATCGCTACATATATACAGATTACGTTTTTATCCTTTTGATTTATTATTGTATCTATTGCAATGGCGGTTTTCCCCGTTTGGCGGTCGCCGATTATAAGTTCTCTCTGCCCTCTGCCTATCGGGGTTAATGCGTCTATCGCAGTTAGACCCGTTTGCAACGGTTCACATACCGATTTTCTCGTTACAATACCGGGGGCTACTCTTTCTATTGCTCTTGTTTTTGTATAATTTATGTCCCCTCTGCCGTCTACAGGCATGCCTGTTGGGTTAATTATTCTCCCGAGCAATCCTTCACCAACGGGAACTGATGCTATTCTTCCCGTTGTTTTTACCGTCATACCTTCTTTTATGTGGGTATAATCGCCTAAAATAACTACACCGACATTATCTTCTTCCAGATTTAATACAATCCCGAGAGTTCCTTTGCCGTCTTCAAATTCAACAAGTTCGGAGCTCATTGCGTCGCTAAGTCCGTATATTCTGGAAATTCCGTCAGATACTTCAAGGACAACACCTATATTCTTTACTTCAAGTTTATTTTCGTAGTTTTGAAGTTTCTCTTTTATTATTGATGTAATTTCGTCAGGATTTATTGTAGTCATATTAATTTCCTTTTGCTAATTCTTTTCTCATGTTATCAAATTTGGTTTTTATACTGCAATCTATTGTTTTATCGTCTATTTCAATTATTAAACCTCCGATTATATCGTTATTTATAATATATTCGGGTTCAATTTGTTTTTTTAGTTTTGTTTCAAGCTTATTTAAAACGGCTTGTTTTTGGTTATCATCCAATTCTACCGCTGAGATTATAACGGGCTTTATTATATTTTTTTCTTTGTAATAAATCTCAGAATACTTATTAATTATTTCGTTAAGGGCATTAAATCTTCCTTCATCAATAAGTATATTAAGGAAATTTACCAAAAGTTTATCTGTGTGCGGTGTAAAGAGTTTATTTATAACATCTTTTTTATCATCGTTTTTAATTAAAGGACTTTGTAAAAATTCATTGAGATTATTATTTGATTTTAAGGTTTCATAAATGAAAAGGGTTTCATTATATATTTTTTCGCACAAATCCGCCTCTTTTGCCGATTTATAAAGAGCATCCGCATATTTTCTTGCTATTTTAATATTTTTTAAATCGCCTGTTTTCATAAATTAATACCGTCAATTTCATCTATGGCTTCATAAATGTATTTATTATGAAGTTCTCTGTTGTTTTCAAGTTGTTCTATAGCATTTTTTTTGGCAAGATTTATTGAAGCCTCGGATAACAGTCCTGTCAGTTTTGCTTTAAACTGCTTGATTTCCAAATTTAAAATTCTGTCTGAACTTGTTTTAATATCAAGCATTTTATCTTTTAATTCATTTTCAATTCTTCTTTCAAACCCTTCAATATTTTTTTGAGCGCTTGTTTCTATTTCTTGAGTTTCTTTCGGGAGGTTTTTAATTTTGTTATTTATGTTTTCCAATTCTTTTTCCGCAAGATTTTTTTCGTTTGTCGATTCATCAACAAAGTTTTTTATTTCATTGCGCATTAAATCGATTTTATTCCCGATTTTTAATTTTGACATAAGAAATAAAAGCAATGACAAAACAATTAAAAAGTTTATGGTATTTGAATGTATTAAAGTTTGAAATAAGTTACTCATAAATTATTCTTCTATTTTGGATTTATTTATGGTTTCCGTAGTAACGGAAGAACCAAAAAGCTTATCGGATATATTTTTTGCTATATCAACAACAGTATCTTTAAGGGTTTCTTTTGCATCAAGTGCGGATTGTTTTAATTCGTCCCTTTGTTTACCGATATCGGAGTATAATTCCGTTTTGTAATCGGAAAGTTTTTTAGATTGTTCTTCTTTTAAGGCTTTAGAATGCTCTGCTATTTTATTGCGGGCAAGTGCTCCGGATTTTTCAAGTTCTGATTCTCTATATTCCGTTTGTTTTTTAGTTTCTTCTTTTGTTTGATTTGCAGATGTGTAGTTTTGTTCGACAAAATCCTGTCTTGCTTTCATAATCTTTAAGACGGGAGCATAAAAGATTTTGTTCATAACAAAGACAAACAAAATAAAACTTATTGCCGCAAATATAAAAGTAGCATCAAATTCCATAATAAAACCCGTTATTTACCGATAAGCATAAATGCAATAAGCAGCCCGTAAATACCGCAGGCTTCTGCTAAAGCTGCACCGATGATAAAGAATCCTACAAGTTTACCTGAAGCTTCAGGCTGTCTTGCGATACCTTCCATTAAGCCTTTAGTAGCAATACCAAGCCCAAGCCCCGCACCTAAACCTGCAAGTCCAATAGCTAATCCTGCTCCTAATGTTGCTAAATCTGCCATAATTTTTTATTCTCCTTTCAATTAATGTTCTTCCGAAACCGAGGTTAATATGTATGCTATAGTAAGCATCATAAATACAAATGCCTGTAAGAAGGCAACGAATATTTCAAACAGCATAACGGGTATGGGCGCCATAAAGGCAAATATACCAAGGATTACCGACACAAGTATTTCCCCTGCCAAAATATTCGCAAAAAGTCGCACTGCCAAGCTTAAAGGTCTTGTTATCATTTCAAGCAAATCAACAAGAGTTGTTATAATTCCCGTAATGCTTAGCCCGTGATATATATAGTGAATTCCTTTTTCTTTAAAACCTTGAAACAGATAGTATAGTAAAACCATAACAGCCAGTGCTGCCGTTAGATTTATGTCATTTGTTGGGGAGGCTATTTCGCCCTGCTTTAAGTGAATTAATCTTAAAGGGAGCTGCCCCATTAAGTTTGCGGTAAGGATGAATAAAAACAATGAGGCAACAATGGGGATATGTTTTTCTCCGTTTTTAACTTCGGATAAGTTACCGAGAAAGAATTTTATTGCTCCTTCGGCGCATGTTTGCAGTTTATTTGGAATAATTTCAAGTTTTCTTGTAAGAATAAATGAAATAATTATAACAATGAGCATTGCGGCCCACATTGTTATTAATGTGTCCCAGTGTACATGAAAACTGCCTATATAACCTGCCCAGTGTTCGCCCATAATTTTCCTTACTACAAATTTATGTTACCACATATTTAAAAAAAATTGAACTTGATATTTTTTATATCTGAATGTATTCTACAATAATATGAGTTTAAATAAAAAAGACATAATTGAAATATTAAAATCCTCTGATGACGAACTTTTTCGTAAAGCCGATGAGGTCAGAAAAGAATATAAAGGTGATTTTGTACATCTTCGGGGTTTAATTGAGTTTACAAATATATGCAGGTGTAACTGTTTTTACTGCGGGCTCAGAGCGGAAAATAAGGAGCTTGAAAGGTACAGATTGTCTGAGGATGAAATTTTAAACTGTGTAAAAAATGCCGTAAATATGGGATATAAAACGGTTGTTCTTCAAGGAGGAGAAGATAAATATTATACAAGGGATAAAATCTGCAATCTGATTGAAAAAATAAAAAATTATGATGTAGCTGTGACTTTAAGTATAGGTGAAAGAAGCTTTGAAGATTATAAAGCTTTTAAAGCCTCGGGGGCGGACAGGTATTTATTAAGAATTGAAACGACGGATAAAGAACTTTATAAACAGCTTCACCCTAATATGGATTTTGAACACCGCAAAAAATGTCTGTATGAATTAAAAGAACTCGGCTATGAAACGGGAACGGGGTGTATTGTCGGGCTTCCCAATCAAAGTATTGAAGCTTTAGCTGATGATATTCTATTTTTTAAAGAGCTTGATGCCGATATGGTCGGGGTGGGGCCTTTAATTCCTCACCCAAATACTCCGCTCGCTAATGCAAAAAAGGATAATTTTAATCTTGCACTGAGGGTTATGGCGGTTATAAGACTTATTTTAAAAGATATTAATATCCCTGCCACAACCGCTATGGAAACACTTCACCCGAACGGCAGGATAATTGCTTTAAAATCGGGCGCAAATGTTGTAATGCCTAATATGACAGATACAAAATACAGGGCAAAGTATGAAATATACCCTGATAAAATATGTATAAATGAGTCGCCCGATAAATGCGCAATATGTATAAAATCCAAAATAGAATCAATAGGAAGAAAAATATCAACTTCAAAAGGATTTCGCAAAGATAATTATTAAAAAAGAGGCGCCCGTAGGGCGCCTCTAAAATACAAAATTTTAATTACATAGCACCTTTAACTATTTGAGCGAAGCTGTCAGCCGTTAAGCTTGCACCGCCGACTAAAGCGCCATCTATATCTGATTGTGCCATTTGTTCTTTAATTGTGTTAGGTTTAACACTTCCGCCGTAAAGAATTCTGATTGAATCAGCGGTATTTGCATCATATAAACCTTTTACAACATTTCTAATCATTGCAATAACTCTGTTAGCTTCAGTGCTGTCGCAAGTTTTGCCTGTACCTATAGCCCAAATGGGTTCATAAGCAATAATTGATTTAGCAACATCGCTTGCGGATAAATCTCTTAATGCTTTTGTTATTTGTGATGCTATATGATAATCTGTAACCCCTGCTTCTCTTTGAGCTAAAGACTCACCACAGCATATAATGGGTACTAATCCTTCAGCTAAAATAGATTTTGCTTTTTTATTAACCATTTCATCGGTTTCGCCAAAGTATTCTCTTCTTTCGGAGTGTCCGATAATAATGTATTCACATCCCGTATCTTTTAACATTTGAACCGAGCATTCACCCGTAAAAGCTCCTTTTTCTTCAAAGTAGCAGTTTTGAGCGGCTAATCTTACTTTACCGCAGCCGCAATCTCTTAATGCTTTATTAGCAGCATAAAGTGATGTAAATGTAGGAGCAATTATTACCTCGGGAAGCGCATTTTTATCTTCGCTTTTTAATTCCTGCATAATTCCGTTTGTTAAATCAATCGCAGCCTGCTGGAGATTGTGCATTTTCCAGTTTCCTGCAATAACAGGTTTTCTTGACATAATTCTACCTTCTTTCTTTTGTAACTAACATGTAGATATTAGTCAAAAAAAACTTTTTAATCAATATATTTTTAAATAAGAAAAGCCCAAAAATTATATCGGGCTTTTCTTTTTAAATTTTAAACATATTTTTTCATATAATTTTTTAATGCCTCCTGCAAATTTTGAGGCCAATTTGCAAGTTCTTTTAAATCATTCGCATCTTTAATAAGTATGTCTGTGCCATTTAAATACTTGCCGGCAAATACTTCACCTGTATCTTTATGTATATTTAACCAAGTCGGCAAATTTTTATTTTTATCAAATATACTAATACTCCTTGTATTAGAATTAGGATACAAATGTTCCTTTATAACTGTATTTGTTGCGGGATCATAAGTTCCTACTGTTTTATTTAAAATTTCTTTGCCATTATAAAAAGCTTTACCTTTTCTTCCATCCGCCAATTTTACCGGAACCTTTATTAAAGATTCCTCAGCTTGAGAATTAATCCTTTCTAAAGAAACTTTACTTGTTGATAAATCCGTAATTCTTTTATAATTTACAGGTTCTCCGTTTTTAAAACCGGAATTTTTTACAAATACACTTTCTATCTTTTGAAAAAATTTTTTACCATCCTTAGCAACAGGTTTAAATTCGGTTGCCGTTACTATTCCATTTTTACCTGTTGAGAGTATTCTGTCAGTATCTACAAAGTTATCAATAATCACTCTTTTATCAGGTTTTATGGTTGTTGCCTTCTTGAGGCCATCGTCAGATATTTTGTAATCAAAAATTTTTTTGTCTCCGTTTTCTAAATAACTATATGTTTTCCTAAAATTCTCCGCAAGAGATTTTTTATGATTTTCAGCGGACTTAAGTAAACCGTTTTCATATAAAATTTTTGTTCCGTCTTTAGTAAAGATTTCTCCCGTATATCCTTTATCACCTATAAGGGCTTTACCTTTATCAAATTTACCTACTTTTTTAAAATCTTCAACAGATAATTTATTAATTTTTCCTTTTTTTACGGCAACAACAACACCTGCTATTACCGCTCCTGCTGCGGCTAAAGCTCCAAGTGTCAAGGCTAACTTTTTCTTCCCGTCTTTTATTTGCTCGGGGGTCTTTTCACTTTTTGCAGGTTTCTCTGTTTGATTGTTTCCGTATGTAACATTTATCTTTCCGTTTACTTTTTCAACCGTCATTTTTTGCTCCTTTTTATATTTACCCCTGATATGATTATTAAAACAAATTAAAAGATTGAGGATGGCAAACGGCTATACTCAAGAAAAATTATCCGAATTAATTGAAATCTCGCAAAGGGCATTAAGCAGTATTGAACTGGGCAATAATTTTGCCACGTCTGAAACTATTGATAAAATTATAAAAGTATTTAACATTACCGCAGAAGATTTATTTGCAATTGATTATCTTAAAGAAAGTTCGGAATTGTTAAAAATGATAAATAAGAATATATCCGAAATCGGAGATAATCCTGAAAAACATGAAATTGTTTATAATTTAACAAAAAGTCTAAGTCGGAAGCATTAGACTACTTTCCTAATAATATCTTTTTAGTATAATCAGGTATTGAAAAGTTTATATTATTTTCTTTGCAATAATTTTCAGCGAGATTAAATAATTCTTTGTAATGATTTGGAACTTTAAAATTATTATAATGATTCATTAATGTATCTCTGAAATCTATTTCAAGTAAGATACACCCTCTTTTAATCAGATCTTTTGAAATATTTAAAAATGATTTAAGTTCTTCCGGGTTGTCATTTATTCCTTTAATAACAATATATTTTAGCATCAATGAAAGATTGGAGTTATCTCTTAGTTTTTTTATATTTTCTATTGTTTGTTCAAAAGCATCAACATTTTTTATTTTCTGAAAAGTTTCTTTTGTCCCGCAATCCAGCGAAACGCATACAAAACTTTCTGGATTATTACTCAAATTTTCTAATTGAGGCATATATTTTATTCCGTTTGTAAGAATTGCAAAATTAGTGCAATTATGTTTTTTAAATTCCTCTAAAAGTAAATCAAATTCATTTAGGCAAGAAATATTCCCGCCTTGAAATTCAACTTTAAGATTATTATTATCAATCATATTATTTGCATATAATTGTTTTATCAGCGGAAGCAGTGAATAATTTTTTACTTCTCCTTTATAAATAATTTTTTGAGAACAATAAATACAATTACAGTCACACTGTTTATAATGATCAACTATTATATAACTGACAGGATATTTTTTCTTCTTTTCAAATAAAGCTTCAAAAAAATTTTTTTCAGGTCCGAATACCTCTTTATACTCATTGCAGCCTTGGCATTGTTTAGGTATTTCTCCGTTTTTTAATGAATTTATATATTTTACTTTTTCTTTTTCTATAGCTTTCTTATTTATTTTATTAAAATTTTCTAGACTAATCCCCGGGCCTTCTGCACAGCTGCAGCAAAATTTAATATCTTTAGGAAGAAAATGTAAAGATGTTTCCAGTTTATGACAACGATATGACGGCATGCAAAAAACTCCTTATTCTATTCTATAAGGATAATTATATAATAAAAATTCATTACGATTTATATTATTTATTTTTTATGGGACAATATGCCAATTCTTTTTTATTGGATGAGAACCAATCAGTAAAAAGGTTAACTAACTCGCTTAAAAAATTAACAAAATCAATTTTCATATTTACTTTTACCCCTTTTTGCTAATTCAAAAATTTTCTTTTATATTTTAACTCTTATTTCATTTTTTGACTAGTGTTATAGGTACATTTGTTTAAGTTATATTAAAATTTTAAAAATGGCTTTTTTTACTTTTTGTGGTGTATCTATGCATAAAGCAGGCATGTGTGCATCTTCGGGATAAAATATTAAGAAGGTTTTATTATCAGCTTTTAATTTATCAACACTTCCGTTTAAAAACATAACATCTTTTTCTTCGCTGTATGGTTCGGATATTGTTGTATTATTAATATTCGTATATCCCATATATTCTTCGCCTATAGCTATAACCTGAATATCAATATATTTTTTATGAGCTTCAAGTTTTTGAACGGGTTTTGTTTCATATTCCTGAAGATTAAAAAATAATTCATTTCCTCTTAATTCATGCCTTCCGCATTCCATTTTACCGATGTCATGAGATTTTAAGTAATCAAAAACAGTTTTAAAATCGGGATTCAGCGCCATATATTTTTCGCAGTTATTTAAATTATCAATAATCATAAGCAATTCTCCTTAACAGCTTAACTGTAACACAAATATTTACATTTGTTAAATGTTAGGCAATTTTAATATAAAAAAATACTTTATATAAGTACAAGAGGATTTTATCAATACTTTTATCGGAGATTTTATGAACGAGCAACAATTAAATGAAATTTTAGGTACAATATGTGAACCGATTAAGAACAGGTATCCGCTTTCATCAAGATTTCAAGTTGCGGAAATTCAAAGGATGACAAGGATTTTTCATATAAATGAAGAACAAAAAAATAAGCATAAAATGTTTGCCATAAAGAATTTAGCAACAATGAAAGTTGTATACAGTAATAATTAATTGTATTTTGAATGATATGCTTGGGGATAGGTGTATTTAACATTAAATCCTACGGATTTATACATTTGAATTGAAGGCAGGCTGTCCTCATCACAGCTGACATTCAGTTCTTTTATATTCCAGTTTCCCGCATTGGCAGATGTAATAAGATTTTCAACGGTGTTTTTCAATAGAATTTTACCGAAGCCTTTGTTTCTGTACTTTTTAAGTACCGCAACGATGGGAATATTTGCAATTGAATTATTTGTAAGATTGGCGAAACAAACCCCTATCGGTCGTTTTTTGTGTATTAAAACTTTTGTAATTCCGGGAAGAAAGTCGCCGTATATATTTTCGGTTATTTTTTCCAATATATCTCTGCAGCCGTTAAAAGACATGAAACGGTTATCAAACAGTGCATCGGATGAGTCCTTAAATGCCTGATGAATAAGTTCTGCAGCATCTTTAAAATAAGTGGTTTTCCAATTAGATAATGTATATTCATTGCCTATAGAAGGCAAATTAACCTGTTGAACTCTTGAAAGAAGTTCTTTATCCGTTAAATCCAGTGCCAAAACAGAGGTATTAATAATTTTAAATCCGAAATTTAATATTTCCTCAGCAAATGTGCCTTGCTTGCCCAATAGCGGGTAAGTAACCACTTTTTCACGCATTATATGTTTATTTAATTCAACAAATTTTTCAAGTAGCGCTCTTCTTTTTGTATTAAGATTTTCGCTGCCGAGGCAGTGTATGATATTTAATTCCAGAGCCTCCGAAATTACCGTTGTATAAACCAGAAAACCCGTCGGGATATTATCTTCAAATAATATCAAACAATTTAACAAGCCTTTTTCTATGCTGTTTATAAAAGATTCATAATCCAAAGGCATAAGTTCAAAGTTATAATCTGTTAATGCGGAATTTTTAAAATCGTTATAAAGTCCCGAAAAGATTTTAAAATATTCCTGTTTGTATGGTTCTACTTTATACAAGGTTAAATTTGCCATAAGTAAATCTTCCTATAAATCAATCATATGTTCCATTTTATCAACTTTAGTGTGCATGTATTTTTCATTGTATCTGTTAAGATTTGGTTTTAGGGCAACTCTTTCAACAATTTCAAGCCCGTAGCCTTTAAGTGCAACGATTTTTGTCGGGTTATTGGTTATCAGCTTAAATTTAGTATAGCCTAAATCACGGAGAATTTGTGCGCCAATTCCGTAGTTTCTGAGGTCGGGTTGAAATCCTAAAGAAATATTCGCTTGAACGGTATCTTGCCCGTGTTCTTGAAGCGCATATGCTTTAATTTTATTAACAAGCCCTATTCCTCTGCCTTCATGTCCTCTTATATAAACAAGTGCGCCTTTTCCGTATTCTTCAATCAGTCTTAGTGCGGTTTCAAGCTGATTTTGGCAGTCGCACCTTTTGGAATGAAAAACATCCCCTGTAAGGCATTCAGAGTGAACTCTCACCATAGGGATTTTATCTGAGCCGTCATCTTTAACAATTGCAATCTGGTCAACTCCCGTTAATTTATTTATGTAGCCGTATACTTTAAAGTCGCCGAAATCTGATGGCAGATTTGCTATGGCTTCCCGTTTCATAAACATTTCTTTTCGTAATCGGTATTCGATTAATTGAGCGACTGTAATAAATTTGAGATTATATTTTTTTGAAAACTCAACAAGATTATCTCTTCTTGCCATAGTTCCGTCATCATTAACGATTTCGCATATAACTGCAGCAGGGGTCAAGCCTGCGAGCCTTGATAAATCAACGGAAGCTTCCGTGTGTCCTACTCTTTCAAGCACTCCGCCATCTCTTGCTATTAACGGGAACACATGCCCGGGCCTTGATAAATCAGAAGGAATTGCGTCATTAGCGATGGCAACTTCAATGGTTTTGGCCCTGTCAAAAGCGCTGACACCCGTTGTTACACCGTATTTTTTAACTGCATCAATACTTTGAGTAAAAGCAGTGCCTTTTGGATCCGTATTATGGCTGACCATTTCGGATAAACCGAGTTTTTCGGCTTTTTCTCTTGTAAGAGCTAGGCATAGAACCCCTTTACAGTGAGAAATTAAAAAGTTAATAATTTGCGCACTGGCAAATTGCGCAGGGATTATAACATCGCCTTCATTCTCCCTATCTTCATCATCGGCAACGATAACAGGCTTGCCGTTTTTAAAATCTTCAATCGCTTCTTCTATAGTATTAAATTTAATTTCGTCCATATTACACAAACCCGTTCTCTGCTAAAAAATTGTAGTTTATTTTATTGTTATTATCATTTGAATTAAAAATTTTTTCAACGTATTTAGCAAATAAATCCGTTTCAATGTTAACTTTATCGCCTTTTTTAAGGTTTGTAAGGTTAACTTCTTTTAATGTAGAGGGTATTAATTCTACGGAAAAAATATTGTTTTCAACGGAAGCAACGGTTAAGCTTACTCCGTTTACTGCAATCGAGCCTTTATATATAACATATTTTGAAAAATTTTCGGGGAGTTTAAAATAAAAGGTCTTTGAAAATCCGTCATCTTTTGAACCGTTAAATTCTGCAGCGCAGTCAATATGCCCCGATACAATATGCCCGTCTATCCTTTTATTTAAAGTTAATGCTCTTTCAAGGTTTACAATGTCGCCTTTTTGCATATCGTTGTAGTTTGTAACGGAAAGAGTTTCATTTGAAGCTTCTACTTTTATATAGTCTTTTCCTAATTCCGTAACCGTTTGACAGGCACCATTTATACAAATACTTGCCCCCTTTACCGTACCGTCAAGTATTTTAGAACATTTAACCGTAAATTCCATTCCTTCAGGGCTTTTACGGATATCCGCAATTACACCTTGTTCTTCAATTAATCCTGTAAACATAACTAAAGTTTATCACAAATATTAAGTGTATTGTTTCAACTTTTAATTATTATTACAATTTATAAATTAACAATTAATATTCTTGTAATTTAAAAAAAATAATAATAGAATATTGTTAAGGAGTTCTAATGGCAGTAGCATATTTGTGTTTAGGTTCAAATGTAGGTGATAAAGTCGGTTATATACAACAGGCTGTAAAAATGCTGACTGAAAGCGGGATGGTTACGGTTGTAAGGACTTCGGCTTTGTATGAAACAGAACCGTGGGGGAATAAAGATTTAGACTGGTTCGTAAACGGTGTTATAGAAGTAAAAACAAAGCTTTCACCCAGAGAATTGCTTGATTTATGCAAAAATACCGAAATTCAAATGGGTAGAGAAAAAAGTTCTTCAAAAGAATATGAAGCAAGAAAAATAGATATAGATATCCTTTTCTACGGTGATTTAACGGTAGATGAGCCTGATTTAAAAATCCCGCATCCTCATTTGCACGAAAGAGCTTTTGCAATAGTACCGTTATTGGAATTAATTCCTGATTATGAGCATCCTAAATATAAAAAATCGC
>CANQAL010000048.1 GCA_947589255.1 Candidatus Gastranaerophilales bacterium
TGCGTTAACAGCACCAACGATACCTGTAGCAGGTGAATTTATGCTGCCAAGCATTTTTGCATAAAGTTCTTCTTTTGTAGGAAGATTTGCAAGAACTTCTGTTTCTTTTGCGTTTAATAGTTTCCCGTCTAATACAGCACCTATTATTTCGCCTTTTTTAACTTCTTTAATAAATTTAGTTAAAATTTTTGCAGGTGCTACTTCATCCTGGAAACCAAACGCAATAGCAACAGGTCCTTTTAATGTGTCTGCAAGAACTTCAAATTGAGTTCCTTTTGATGCAACTTTTGCTAAAGTATTTTTTGTTACCATGTAATCGCTGTTTTCTTTTTGAAGATTACGGCGGAGTTTTGTTATTTCTTCTACCGTTAAGCCTCTGTATTCGGTAACAACCGCAACTTTAGCCTTTGAAAAATTTTCTTTCATTGCTTCAATTTTTTCTTGCTTAAAGGCTTTTGTTGACATTTTGTGCTCCTTATTTTTTTATCGACCTTAATAACGTAAAAAATTTACGTTTAACCGTAAATTTGCAAGAATAAATATAAATAAACAATCCATAAATTGACTTATAATATATGTTAATCCTCGGTCGGGTGGTATTTTAAAAGCTTTTTTATTTTTTGTGGCTTACTTGTATTATCTCAAGGGTTCAGGTTTACTTGCTTTCGCCTCATTCGCACTTGGCTTGTTTGTTTTGCCTCATCACTTCTGGCTCGTTTCGCCTCATCGATTTTGGTTTGCTCGCTTTCGCCTCAGTCACATTTGGCTTGTTAGTTTCGCCTCATCACTTCTGGCTCGTTTCGCCTCAGTCACATTTGGCTTGTTAGTTTCGCCTCATCGCTTTCGGTTTACTCGCTTCCGCCTCATTCGCACTTGGCTTGTTCGCTCTCGCCCCTTGGTTTTTGGCCCTCCGGCTTCCCGACTTTCTACGGCTTCGATTTTTATTCTATATAAAACATAATTTAAAATCAACACTTTTTTTTATTTGCAAAGTTAAATTATATTTGATACAATGTTTCTGACAGAAAACAGGAGGATAAGACAATTAGTAGAGATAACCAGCCCAATTCACTTTTAAACGGTAATATCAGAGCAAAAGAAGTTAGATTAATAGACGATGAAGGTAATAATTACGGGGTAGTGGCAACATCAAAAGCCCTGTTAATGGCAGAAGATAAAGGGTTGGATTTAGTTATTGTTTCTCCTAACCAAGAGCCCCCTGTCGCTAAAATTTTAGATTACGGTAAATATAAATACGAAATCGAAAAAAGAGCTAAAGAATCAAGAAAAAAACAACACGTTGTTGATGTTAAAGAAGTAAAAGTCAGATACAAAATAGATGTACATGACTATAATGTTAAAATTAACAGTATAAAAAAATTCCTTGCGAACGGAAATAAAGTAAAAATTGTTGTTATGCTTAGAGGCCGTGAGATGCAGCATAATCATTTAGCATATGATCTGGCTAACAGATTTCTAACCGACCTTGAAGGTGAAAAAATGACAATCGAGCGCAAGCCCGCAATGGACGGCAGAAATATCGTAACAATTCTGGCACCTTAAAAATTGTCCGAGTAAATTTTTACGATAAACCAAAGTGAGTAAAAATTTACGAGTGGCATATTGAAAAGGTGAGCAACTTTACGGTTGCGAGGAGCGAAATTGCGGACGGACGAAGTCCGGTAAGCGAGGGCGAAAGCGACGACAAGGCGAAAGCCGAAGGAGCGAAGCGACCGAGCGTAAAGCAATTTCAAGACGGCAATTGTAATGTTGCGACACTAGATTAAATATCTGCTTGCATGGTTTTTTGTTTATTTTAAAATAAATATACAAGGTTTAAGAATGCGGAGGCATGTCGCATGATTAACCGTTTTATAAGTCAATAAAAAAGGAGAAAAAACTATGCCTAAAATGAAAACACATCGCAGCGGTGCTAAAAGATATAAAATTACCGCAGGCGGAAAAATCTTAAGAAGAAAAGCAGGCAAAGGACACTTGCTTCAACACAAAAGCGCTTCAAGAAAAAGAAAACTTTCTTCTATGATTGAAGTTTCTGCTACACATAAGAAACTTGTTTTAAAAGAACTTCCTTATGCGAAGTGTAATTAATGTTATTTGAGAAGAAGAAAGGAAATTAAAAAATGAGAATAAAACGTGGAAATGTCCTTAGAAAAAGACATAAGAAAATATTAAAATTAGCTAAAAGTTTTAAAGGCGCAAGAAGCAGAATATTTAAAGTTGCAAATACTGCAGTAATGAAAAAACTTAAATATCAATACAGAGACAGACGTCATTTAAAGAGAAATATGCGCCGTCTATGGATTGTAAGAATTAATGCAGCTGTAAGACAACATGGTTTAAGCTATTCAAGATTTATTAATGCGCTTAAAACTTCTAATGTTGCTATCAACAGAAAAATGTTAGCAGATTTAGCAGTAAATGAACCTGATGCATTTTCAATTATTGTTGATACTGCAAAAGCTTCTAAATAGTAAATATACAAATAATCAAGGAACTGCTTTTTAGCAGTTCCTTTTTTGCGTGTAAAGATATATTAATATATAAAAAATATATATGTTATATATACCAAATTATGGGAATTTTAATAATATAGTCAATTTCTTTATTACTTATTTTCCTTCACTCCTTTTCTCCATAACAAGACTGTGGTCGCTGATGCGACCTTTTTTTTTACGGTTTTTGCGCCGGCATAGCCGGTTTAAAGTTTGGCTCTAATATAATAAGTTAGACCAACTATAAAGGTGTGCTGCACCAAAATTCCGATAACGTTATCGGAATGATTAAATTAATTTGTTTGTTTTATTACATACTAAGATTAAAGGTTGATCTTGGTTGATTTTTATTCATTAATTGGTTTACCGAGTATAATTGAGCACGATATCTGTCAATTTCATCGGCAACTTCCCCTGAAAAGACTTTATCATTTTCTTCAAAATAATTTATAAAAGGATTAACAGTAATTTCTTCCAGTTCTTCCTTTGCTATTTTTTGGATTTCCTGAATAGTTTTTTGCGGTAATGCTACATTTAATCCAAAAGGTTGTTTAATAATATTTTCAGACATTGTTTTATACCTATATAGTTTTATAATTTTTATCGGCATATTTTTATTAAACTTTAATAATTTTTAGGGTAATGTAAAGAAAAATTCGTATTTTGTTACAAATTGAGTTTATTTTGATAAAATAATTTACGGTTAAAAATTGTAATAAATTATAGGGATATCTAGCAAAAAAATTTTTGGTATGTCTTAATATTTAAGGAAAAGACAAAAAATATGATAGATAGAATATCACAGCCGAAAAATACTTTAGAAAATAAGATAAAAATAAATAAAAAACAATCCTTTAAAGGTCCGGTAAGCAGCGGGCTTTGGCTGTTGCGCGGGATAAATCAAAAACCTGCACTTGGTGCATGCGGGGTTGATTTATGTTCTATGGTTATACCAAGAACCGCTATTGAAATGAAAAACAGAGGCAAGCAGGCGGGAATTGAGGCTATGTTCCGTGAAGGAATAAGCTGTTTTATTCATGCCTGTGTCGGATTAATTGGTTTTGCTGCCGGCAGTCTTATTTCGCAGAATTTTAATAAGGCAAACGGAATAAAAGCACAAAAAATATTTGCCAATAATAAAACAATAATGAATTTATCAAAAATGTGGCAAAATACTCAAGGGCAATCCGATAAATTTTTTGTTGAATTTTTGAAGAATATTAAAGGATTAAACGGTACGGAATTTAAAGGGATTTCTGAAAATGTAAGTGCCGAAATGGCTGATAAGCTTGTTGAATTAGCAAATAAGACGGCTGTATTATCAAAGCTTAAAGGTGCTGATAAAAAGTATATGGCAAAAGAGGTTAACAGGCTTAAATCTGTTATTATAAATAATATTGTTAAAGATACGGGAGCTCAAACTGCTTTTAATTTAAATGCCATAACTGATGCATCAGGTAAAGTTATCCAAAAAGGTGTATCTTCAAATTTAACAGAATTAATTGATAATGCAATTGTTTTATCTAATGCATTTAAAACTAAAACACTTGATAAGATCCCCGAATTTGCTAAGAAATTGTCGCATAATAAAAATCTCAGTACTGCATTAGGGCTTGGAATTTGTGCTGCTTTATGTATGTCAGTCCAGCCTATTAACAGATATTTGACTAAAAAACGTACGGGTCATGACGGTTTTGTGGGAGTTAAGGATAAACAGGCAAGTAATTCCAAATCATTTAAGACCTTAAAGACAATATTAGGAGTAGGATTTCCTATCGCGGCAATATCAAGTATAGGGAAATTATCCGAGCTTCCCGCTAATGTTCAATTTAACAGCACAATTCCTACTTTAAATCAATTTAAATTTTTATACGGACTTACAATCGGTTCAAGATTTTTAGCATCAAGGGACAGTAATGAACTTAGAGAATCTGTTATTAAAGATACTTTAGGTTTTACAAACTGGCTGATATTGGGCGGGGTTGTTTCAAAACTTGCCGCAAGAGGCTTGGGCGGTAAAGAAATAATGAATAACCCTGTTGTTCAAGACGGTGCTAAAAAAGGTATAAAATATGCTTGGAATTGGCTGACTAAAGCTTCCGTTAAATCTTTTGATGAAATACTTCTACCAAATGCAAAAGAAATAATTAAAGACGGCAAGGCTATTCCGTTTAAAGAATTATATAAAAATGCGGAACCTGAAATTAAATCTTTAGTAAGGAAAGCAGGAATTGCACAAGTCGCAGGTTATTTATATTCAGGTCTTGTTTTAGGTGTGGGTATTGCTAAACTTAATATATTTATTACCAAGTCACTTGAAAAAAGAAAGCATGCCAAACAAAATATGAATAAACAAATCAATTCTTCTAATAATCCGGCGGGCAATTATAATTATAAAAAAGAAAGTTCGGTTTTTTCGGAATTTCTTAATTAATTTTACAAATAAAAGGCTAAATGATAAAATAAAATTTAGCTTTTGAGGTAGTATGGTTGTTTTTTTAGATAAAGAGTTTAATTTATCTATAGAGGATATTTATAAATCTGCAGTGGATACTGCAATAAATTGTGCTGAAAAATTCAGCTTTAAGATTTTTCTTATAGGTGGAGTGACAAGAGATTTAATTTTAGGTAATCCGATTAAAGATATTGATATTGCTGTAGAAGGTGATGCGGTTGATTTTGCAAATGTTCTTGAACAAGAATATAATTGTACAATCTTGAATATCCAAGAAAAATTAAGGACCGCAAAAGTTGAATTTCCCAATGGCGGAATTATTGATTTTGCTTCAACGAGAGAAGAAAAATATACAAACTCAGGGGTTCTTCCTAAAGCATATAATTTCGGCTGTTCGCTTGAAAATGATGTAAAAAGGCGGGATTTTACAATTAATACTCTTGCCCTAAAATTGACGGGGGATGAGAAATATTCTCTTATTGATTATTGCGGAGGGTATCAGGATATTTTAAATAAAAAAATAAGAATCCTTCATGATAATAGTTTTAAGGATGACCCTTCAAGAATAATCAGAGCTTTAAAATTTAAGGTCAGATTTAATTTTGAACTTGAAGAAAATACACAAAATATTATGAATGATTATCTTAATAATATAAACGATAAAATGCCTTTAGAACGGGTTAAAAATGAATTTCATCAGTATTTTAATATTAAAAAAGATAATTTATATGATTTAATTATCAATACAAAAGCTTACAAATTAATTTCCGATAATCCTATATTACATCTGGAGGAAGAGCGGTTTAATACATTAAAAGAATTTGATTTATTTAATGAAAATGAAATATGGTTTATTTATATTGTTGCACTTATTGTAAATTCCGATTATGCAATAAAAAGATTAAATATTACATCATCTGAAAGAAAAGTAATAACGGAAGTTAGGGAACTTTTAAAAAAAGATGCGAAAGTAAAAGATAATTTTCAAATTTATAAAATGTTTGATAAGTTAAATAATCTTTCAATAGCTTCATATTTTATTATAACGGGAAATCCTGCCGTTACTAAGTTTCTTAATGCTTTAAAAGATATTCAAGTGCTTATAACGGGTGATGATTTAAAAGAAATAGGTTTTATTCCTTCACCGTATTTTAATAAATTGTTTGAAAGTATCTTGAAAGAAAAGCTAAACGGGAAATTAAATTCCAAGAAAGAAGAAATTAATTTTGTAAAAAAATTTCTAAAAAAAGACTAACAGATTTTTTCTGTTAGTCTTTTAATATTAAGATTTAATTTACACACCAACAGCTAAAGAAGAAGCTTGTTCTTTAAGCAGTTGAGCTTTATCTGTATGTTCCCAAGGAACATCAAAATCAGTTCTTCCTAAGTGACCGTATGCAGCAAGTTTTTGATAGAATTTACCGCCGTTTTTCTTAGGCAGATTTCTCAAATCAAACTGATTAATAATAGCAATCGGTCTTAAATCAAAGTTCTTTTGAATAAGCATCATAATATCATCATCAGAGATTTTGCCTGTTCCAAAGGTTTCAACATATATAGAAACAGGTTGAGCAACCCCGATTGCATAAGCAAGTTCGATTTCGCATTTATCCGCTAAACCTGCAGCAACAATATTTTTAGCAACATATCTTGCAGCATAAGCAGCACTTCTGTCCACTTTGGTTGGATCTTTACCCGAGAAAGCTCCGCCGCCATGTCTTGAGTAACCGCCATAAGTATCTACTATTATTTTTCTTCCGGTTAAACCTGCATCACCTTGCGGCCCGCCTATTACAAATCTTCCCGAAGGATTGATTAAATATTTTGTAGAATTATCAGGTTTTAATTCTTCGTGGGAGAATACATAATTAATAACATGTTCAATTACATCTTTTCTGATAATTTCCTGAATTTGAGTATTATCGGTAATTCCGTTTATTGTTTCATCGTGCTGAGTTGAAATAACAACTGTATCTATTCTTACGGGTTTATCGTTTTCGTATTCAACTGTAACTTGAGATTTACCGTCAGGTCTTAAATAAGATAAAATCCCCTGTTTTCTAACCTGAGCAAGTCTGTATGAAAGTTTATGCGCAAGGCTTATAGGCAGAGGCATAAGTTCAGGTGTTTCGTTGCAGGCAAACCCGAACATAATACCCTGATCGCCGGCACCTATATTGTTTGTTTCATCAGATGAAACTGCAGCATTATTATCTCTTGTTTCAAATGCTTTATTGACACCGCCTGCAATATCTGTAGATTGTTCATCAATACTTGTTATTACGGCGCAGGTTTTGCTGTCAAATCCGCCTGAAGATTTACCTGTATATCCGATATTTTCTATTGTTGTTCTTACAACATGCGGAATATCCACATAGCAGGAGGAAGTTATTTCGCCAGATACAAGCACCATGCCTGTTGTAACGGAGGTTTCTGCCGCTACTCTTGATTTTGAATCTTTAGTAAGGAATTCATCCAAAATTGCATCTGAAATTTGGTCGCATACTTTGTCGGGATGTCCTTCCGTTACTGATTCAGAGGTAAATAAATATTTTTTTGAACTCATTTTAACTCTCTTTCATGATTTCTTCTAACCACTTTATGTAATTGTACCTTTAAAAAATTTCATGGTCAAATAAAAAGACCGCAATTATTGCGGTCTTTAAACATTTTAAAAATTAAACTTATTTTGTTTCTCTTATGTTTAATTTTTTAATAATCTTTCTGTAATCATCAAGATTTCTGTCTTTTAAGTATGATAAAAGTCTTTTTCTTTTACCAACCATCATTAAAAGCCCTCTGCGGCCTTGGAAATCTTTTTGATTATTTTTAAGATGTTCTGTTAATTCTAATATTTTTTCCGTTAACAGAGCAATTTGGGTTTCTACATTGCCTGTATCCTGTTCATTTTTACCGAATTTTTTAACTATTTCGGCTTTGTTTTTTAAGTTTATAGCCATTCTTTTTTCCTTTTTTGATGTTGTGACTTTGGTGGTGGGTAAGTCTTGTTTATTATAATAGTAAGAAGAAAATAATATTTCAAGTACATGTATTAATTATTATTAAATTGTATAAAGAATTCTTTAAGAAATTCATAACCTTTAAGGTATGAGGTATAATCCATCTGTTCATCGGATGAGTGCATATTATAAACATCCGCGGTTCCTATTAAAACGGGTTTAAGAGTTTTGCCGTATTTATTTTTATTATTTGCATAGATGTGAGTTTCAGCGCCTGCGTGGAAGGAGGAAATATCTAAATCAAGATTTAAATTTTTCCCTGCAATTTTTGCAGTGTTTATTAAAGTTTCATCCTCGCTTTTTTCAAACGGAGGAAGATGTTGAGCGGTTTGAACTTCCGCTTTGGCAAGTCCTTCATATTTTTTGTTAAAGTTATTAACAATTTCTTTAATATCAGAGATTAAATTATTTTCAAATTCTCTGCTTGAACTTCTGATTGAATAAGCAGCACCGGCTTTGGTGTTAATAATATTTGTAACGGCTTTTTTTATAATGCTGTCGAGGTATTTACCGCTCGGCAAATCTGAATTTTTAATATCGTTTACGGCTGTTTCAATACCGCCTCCGATAATTACACCAAGATTTATTGAAGTAACGACTCCAAATTCATCTTTTTTATAAACACCTTGAGGAATTTCATTAACGAGTTCCGCTATTAATTTTGCTGCATTAAGCCTTGTTTTATCATCAATATCAATACCGGAGTGTCCGCCTTTTAGTGCATTTACCGTAACTGTTAATTTTGTATAGCTGGCACCTGCAATTTGAACCTGCCCTACTTTATCGGCATCCAATACAAGAATATGTTCGGCTTCAATTTCATCGGTTTTTACATTATGAATGCCCGTCATATTCTGTTCTTCATCACGGGTAAAAATAATTTCCAAACCGCCATGTTTAAGCTCTTTATTTTGAGATAATTCTATTGCAAGCATAATTGCTGCAGCAACTCCTGCTTTATCGTCTGCCCCTAAGGTTCTTGTTTTATCAGTTTCTATAATATTGCCGTTAAGTCTTATATTAACCGGGGAATCATCTCCTACAACATCCATATGTGCGCTTAAAAGCAAAGGTCTTTTTGTTAAATCCGTTGCTTCAATTTTTGCTTTTATATTCCCGTAGCTGTCTTTTTCGGCACGAATATTATTTTCTTTAAAAATTTCCAAAATTTTATTAATTACTTTATCTTCTTTTAAAGACGGTGAAGGGATTTCAGCCAATTGGCAAAAAATATCAATTAACTTATATTTATTTCTTAAATTATTCATAATATTCTCCCGTTTTTTTATTATAGACTATATAATAATTATAGTATATAATATATATAAAATAATTAATAAGGAAAAGTTATGGCAAAAGTGTTATTATCCATCCCTGAAAAATTTTTAAATCAAATAGACGAAATGGCTCAAAATGAACAGAGAACAAGAAGCGAGTTAATTCGTGAGGCTTTAAGAACTTATATGAAAAGAAATATTGTATTTGATACCAAAAAAACCGCTTCAGATGCAAAATTGCTTGATGAACTTTTGGATTAATTCTAATTTTTATTTAAATTATAAGCATTTGAGGATATGTATACCTTAACGGTTGAATTTTTATTTTTACGTAATACAATTGTAATAACAACTTCAAAACCGTGGTAAATAAACATTGAGGGTTTACATGGCTAGGAAAGTAATAATAACTACAATTTTAACTCTTTTTACGATGATGAGTTTCCCTATAAATGCAATGGCGGATAATGCTGTTAATACAACAACAGTAAAGGGATTAATCGTAAAACACGCAAATGAAATGGGAGTTGATCCTGCAATCGCATTAAGTATAGCAAAAGCGGAATCGGGTTATTGCCACGAAAAAAGAAGCAGATACGGAGCTGTAGGTGTATTTCAATTAATGCCGTCAACCGCTAAAAAATTAGGATATAATCCGTATCATATACAAGAAAATATTAAAGCGGGAATTTCATACTATAAAATGATGTATAAAATGTTTGGTTCAATGGAACTGGCGCTTGCCGCATATAATGCAGGTCCCGGAAACGTAAAAAAATACAATGGAGTTCCGCCTTTTGTAGAAACGAAAAAATTTGTTTCTTCAATAATAAAAAATTATCACAGTTTAAAAGCATCTCCTGACCCTGTAATCGCTGATTACAAAAATGCTTTAAAAGATATAAATTTTGTCAGCGATGAAGATTTTAGATATCAGCATGAATCAATATTAAAGGAATATTTATCAACCCAGGGAATATAGGAATATGAGTACTTTTCAAGAAATTAAGACACACGAAATAACAACCGACGTAGTAATATTTACAATTAAAAATAATAAACTCCAAGTATTATTGGTAAAACGTGCAAATGAACCGTTCAAAGGCAGATGGGCAATCCCGGGCGGATTTATAAGACTATCCGAAAACCTTGATGCTGCTGCTTTAAGAATATTAAAAGAAAAAACAAACGTCGATAACATTTATCTTGAACAACTATATACCTTTGGCGATCCTTTAAGATATCCCGGTTCAAGGGTTATTACCTGTGCATATTTCGCTTTGATAAGAAGCGATGATATTAAATTATCGGTTGATAATTCTCAAGGAATTACGGAAGTACAATGGCATGAAGTCTATAACCTTCCGACATTAGCATATGACCACAAAGAAATTATAGAATACTCAATAAAAAGAATGAGAGAACGTTTGGAATTCTGCCCGATAGCATTCCAGCTTTTGCCCGAAAAATTTACCTTAACGGAACTTCAAAAATCTTATGAACTGATTTTAGATATGAAGCTTGATAAAAGAAACTTCCGTAAAAAAGTTTTAACAGGTGCTATTTTAAAAGAATTAAACGAATATACAAAAGTAGGTTCCAAACGTCCTGCCAGATTATATTCCTTTGATAATATAACTTTGAACTCCAAAAGAGGACATTTCTTCTCATAATAAAGTGTACAAATCGGATTTGTAAATCTTTATTTAAATTACTTTATATTTTAAGATTTTACTTGAAATTTGTGATAAATTTGTAATGTAGAAAACAGATTAATAAATACATTGACATATAGATTACAAAATAATTTAAAACGTCTTTGAAATGATTAATCCGAAAACAGTTTATGAATCAGAGTCAAGGAGATTAATGGTATGCCCGAATATTTGAGCAAAGAAGAAATCCGTAAATGGAGAAGCTCATTAGAACGTATTACATTAGAAGAATACGCAGCAAGGTTAGGTAAAGTAATTCAAGAAGAAAAACACGATGACAGTTTGGTAGACAGTGTTATGTTAAGATCATTAAATTCAATGTCTGCGGATAAATACATACCAAAAACAGAAAAAATACAAACTATTGCATTAAGGTCTTTTAGTAAAGAAAAAGAAATAACAGAGAAAAAAGAAGTAAAATCTTCTGTTAAAAAAGAAGAAAAGAAATCAGCTGAAACAGTTTCAGTAAAGAAAAAAGAAGTAAAATCAGTAAAAAAGGAAAAAGAACAAAATATCAATTATTCATTTAAAAAATCTTTAACCGAACGTGAACAAATGGTATTTGATCATTTTCTTGAAAATAAAAATACAATAGTATATGCAAAAGATTTGGCAAAAATCCTTGAATTGCCGAGAGATTATGTATATAAATATATTAAAAATTTAAGAAGCAAATTAAATGAAGATATCCTCCATAATGCTGAAAATGGCGGATATATGTTAAAAGTATAATATGAAAGAAAAAAAGCGGATAAAAGTTGCATTTCCTCATATGGGTAATGTATATATAGCATGGGCATCTGCGCTGAAGAAATTGGGAGTGGAACCTTTTATACCGCCATATTCAAGTAAAAAAACATTAGAACTGGGTACAAAATACAGTCCTGATTCAATTTGCCTGCCGTATAAGCTGATATTAGGGAATTTTATGCAGGCGCTTGAAAAGGATGTTGATTATGTAGCAATGATATCATCACCCGGGATATGCCGTCTTGGCGAGTACGGACAAAGCATAAGAAATGTTTTAAAAGACTTGGGTTATGAATCTAAATATATTGAACTCGAGCTATATGACGGTTTTAAAGGCATGTACAGATTTTTAACCGAATTAACGGGTGAAAGAAATCCGATAATACTTATTAAATCAATAAATATAGCGGTAAGAAAAATGTTTGTATTAGACAGGATTGAAAATCTTTTTTCATACTATCGTGCAAGAGAAATAACTTTTGGGGCTGCCGAAAAAAACTATAACAGGGCATTATCGCTTATTTTGGATGCAAATAATGTTAAAGAACTAAAACAAGCAGAAAAAGAGGCAACAGCAGAAATAAGAAAAACCCCGATTGATGAAAAAAAAGAGGTTGTAAATGTTGATATAACAGGCGAAATATTTATGGTTCAAGACCCGTTTTCCAATCAGAATATAGAAAAAGAGCTTGGGAAAATGGGTGTTCAAACAAGAAGGAGCCTTACAGTATCGGGATTTTTGAAGGATGCAATAATCCCGAAATGGTTTAAAAAAGGTGAAACTCATTTAGAGCGGTCATTCAGAATGGCAAAGCCGTATTTAATGCGTGATATAGGCGGAGATGCACTTGAATCGGTCAGTGATGTTGCTTATGCAAATGAGCATGGAACTGACGGAATAATTCATATCAGTCCGTTTACCTGCATGCCCGAGATTATGTCGCAGAATATATTTCCTGCAATGAGAGAGGATTGTGAAATACCGATATTAACATTAATAATGGATGAGCAATCAGGCAGAGCAGGATATATAACGAGGTTAGAAGCTTTTGTTGATTTAATGCGCAGACGGAAATTTTATAAAAATAA
>CANQAL010000049.1 GCA_947589255.1 Candidatus Gastranaerophilales bacterium
AGTCGGTATTTATATATTTTTCTATTTTGATATTTTTTGAAAACACTCCAAACTCAACTGCGGGCAATCTTCCTGCCGCCATTAATATATATTCTGATTCAATTGTTTTGCCGTTTGATAAATATATAGTGTTTCCTTTAATTTCATTTATTGTTGTTGATGTATAAAAATCAATTCTGCTTTTTTTAAATATTCTCTGCACTCTTTCAGAAACTTCATAATCAGCAATGGGTACAAGCTGATTAAGCATTTCAATTACCGTAACTTTAACCCCCAAGGCTGATAAAATCCTTGCCCATTCGCACCCTATTGCACCTGACCCGATTATTAACATGCTCTTTGGCAGGGTATTAAGGTTTAATATATCATCCGAGGTTAATATTATATCTTTGTTATAATCCCCTTTTAACTCTATTTTATTAGGTTTTGAACCTGTTGCTATAATAATATTGTTTACTTCATAATTTTCGCCGTTGGCGCATATTGTATGCTCTGATTGGATTTGAGCTTCACCTTCAACGACTGTTATATTATAACTTTTAATTAATGATGTTAATGATTTCCTTATTTTCTCGCTTATAAGCCTTTGTCTTTCCTGAATTTTAGCAAAATCCGCCGTTACTTTTTCTGCGTTAATTCCGTATTTAGCGCAGTTTTTCATCTCGGAAAACAGCTTTATTGAATGTAAAATCGCCTTTGTGGGAATACAGCCTTTATTCAGGCATGTTCCTCCGATATGTCCTTTTTCAAATAAAATAACACTCAATCCCTTTTGTGCGGCTCTTATTGCAGCGGTGTAACCCGCCGGCCCCGCACCTATTATTCCTATATCAATCATATATTCCCCTTTTATTGAATTATACAATAATAAAATTATTGAATTCTAATTAAAAACTTAAAACTAAAAAATCAAGATATAATTGACTTTTAGCTTGATTTTTAAATTCAAAAGTTAAGAAATGTTACAAAAATGCAAAAAAATTGAACTTAAAACTAAAGTTTTTTTTTAAATTGCCGAAGTATACATTTGTAAGAGAAAGATAATTTTCCCAAACACGAAATGTATAGATAGTTGTTCTAGAGGAATCCCTGTTATGAAACTTATGAGTAGAGTAATTGTGCTTTTTAGCGCATTAGTTTTGATGTTGTTCAATGTTGCTTCAGCTGCTGATTATACAGCTAACACAACACAGCCTATATTGACTGAAGCATTATACAAGTTAGAAGCAATGAATAACAGAAAAGTATTAGATGTTATTCAAGGACATAATTCAACAAACAGACCTATTAAAATTATGTTCAGAAACCTTGAAGTTTTAGGTTACGGAACTTGCGAAGCAGTTACTGCAAAAACAGCTGATGGCGGTTTGGTTATATTAATCAGCTCAAACTATAAAACAGCTCCCGTTGAAGCAGTTGCTTGTTTAATAGCTCACGAAAGTGTTCACCACGAAAATACAAAAACTTATGAAGAAGAAGTCAGAGCTTGGAATACTGAAGTTAAAACCTGGATTTCTTTCACAGATGTAAATCCTTCTTTAAAATCATCTGATTCTAAATTAGTTAAAAGATTAAACTATTTATCAAAATTATATAAAAATGACGGTAATCAAATGACAACAATCGCAGGCATTATAGCTAACAACCCCGCTTATTCCACATTAAAAAGATCTTAATCCATACTTTTAATTCTCATAACACATTCCTTACAATTGAATTCAACAAGGTATTCCTTGTTGAATTCGTCTATTAAGGTAAATGGTTCGGGATATTTTTTTACATTTGTTTGTTTAGGGCAGATACCAAGCTGTTTTTTTATGCAGTATTTTGAAATCATAAGTTCTTTGCCTTTATGATTATTTAAACTTTCAAAAGCCCTTTCTTTTACGGATGCACCTCTTTTTTTATAAAACATTTCCGCTTTGTCGTTATATATATTTGCTTTATAGTCAAGTTCCGATAGCGGGTAATCGGTTACGGTTAAGGGGTTTTCCCTTATACTTTGTTTAAAGTTTTTCTTTCTGATTTTTGTTAATTTATTTATTAACTGCCTTCTTATTTCGTTTATTGCCGATACTTTTATAAAGGGTATATTTTTTAATTTTATATCTGTTTTTACTACCTTAAAAATGCTTCCGCCTGTTTTGGATAATTGAACTTCTATTGTTGTTTTTGCTTTATCTGTGTTTAATGCTTTTTCATAATTTTTTGAAATAATATTTACGGCACAGTTACCTTCAGCATCTTCCATAAAAAATATATAACCGAATTTTGCTTCTCTTACCCTTATTGAAACAGGTATTTGTCTTGTGATTTCAGCATTTTGAAGCTTATTATCAAATACTTTGTTATAATTTCTGTATATTTTAGTTCCTTGTTTTATACCTTTTATTTCGGCAGGATAAATTAAATTTCCTTCTGTTTTATTTATATTTGTGCCTGATAATTCGTTATTTTCATTAAAAAAACAAATCCCGTCACCGTTATTAAGTATGTTATTTGTCAGTGAGAAGTAGTTCTTTTTTACACTTTGCACAACCCCGATAAATTCACCTATATTAGAATTATAATCTACTGTTGAAAGGTTATTTTTTTCTTCATTGATGTAAAAATTTGTATAGCCCCTGTTAAAAGTTTTTGATAAATCAGGTTCAAAATCATACGTACAAATTCCTTGAGATGAGTGATTAAGATTTAATACGGATAATACATTATCGATAACCTGCCTGTAATATGCGGTTGTATTTACGACGTAAGCTTCATTTTTAAGTCTGCCTTCAATTTTAAAAGAGGTAATTCCTGCTTTTATAAGTTCTTCTATGTGGTTTGACAGATTTAAATCTTTTAAACTTAATATGTATTTATCATTAATTAAATATTTTCCGTTATTATCTTTAAGCGAATATTTTTTTCTGCAAGGCTGGGCGCATTCACCTCTATTTGCGCTCCTTCCGCCTATTGCATAACTTAAGTAGCACTGTCCGCTGTATGATACACATAAGGCGCCATGAATGAAACATTCCAGTTCAATATTTGTTTGTTTTCTTATTTCTTGTATCTCTTTCAGGCTAAGTTCTCTCGGGAGAATAACTCTTTTAAAACCTGTTTTTTCAAGAAATTTAATTTTTTCAATACTGTCATTATGGCATTGAGTACTGGCTATAATAGGAATAGGAGGAAGATTTAATTCTAAAATCCCCATATCTTGAATTATGATCCCGTCAGCTTTGATGTTATAAAGATGCCAAATTAATTTTTCAATTTTTAAAAGTTCTTCATTTTTTAAAATTGTATTTAAAGTTATATAGATTTTAACTCTGTATAGATGAGCAAATTCAATAATTTCAATTAAATCCTCTAAGGAATTACCTGCTTGAACTCTTGCTCCGTATTTAGAATATCCGATATATACGGCATCAGCCCCCGCTTTTATTGCCTTTATGGCAATAGTTTTATTGTTTGCAGGTACTAAAAGTTCAAATTCTAAACCCCTCGAGCCTGTTTTTAATTCCTTGTCTGATTTCAAGAACATCTACCCCTAATTTACTCAGTGCCTTCATTGCAACGGAATCGGGCTGGTTACATATTGCAAGTAATAAATCATCTGCAGTCGTTTTGGTTTTATTTTGTGATTTTGCTATATTCCAAGCATCTTCCAGTATTAATTTTGCCCTTTGGCTAAATGTTATTTCGCCTTGATTGTAATCTTCGTTTATGCCGATTAATTCTTCTATAACATCACGGGCATCTTTTACTATTACTCCTAAATCTCTTAAAACTTCAGCTGCTATTGAATTTGCTTCTATTACAATCCCTAAAAGAATTAATTCGCTTCCGACAACATTATTTCCTATCCTTCTTGCCTCTTGTTTTGCAAGCCTCATTATGTATAATGTTTCATTCTTTTCTTTTTCGATTGGCTGAAGAATTTTTTCTTCCAGTAAAGATTCATTTACATTTAATGCTTTTAAAATGTTATAGGCAATCCCTTTCTTTGATTTTAAAATCCCTAAAATAATATGAGAAGGCAGTATTGAAGCTGTTCCTTCTTCTCTAACTATATCTAATGCAATCATTAATGATTTTAGTGCATTTGGGGTGAATATTATTTGTTTATCTCCAAATTCCGCCTGTCTTGATGATAATTCTTTTAATTTTTCGGAAAATGTTTCTGTTGTGACACCGAACTCATTTAAGGTTTTTACGGTATCTGTTTCGGTGTCCTCCAATATTGACTGCATTATTTGTTCTGTCCCCAGTATCTCATATTCTGATGTTGACAGTTTTGCTATGGCTCTATCAAATATTTTTGCGCTGTCTGAACTTTCAATGAGTGAAACTAAATCTTCGCTTCTGTCATTTCTTCTTCTTTTTTCAAATGTTTCGGGGTGCTTTGTTTTTTTTTGTTTATTGTTTGATAAAATGTTGTAAAACATTGTTTTCATCTTATCAATATCAAGGTTTTTTTCTTCCATTAATTGTGTAAAGTCAAGTTTAGGATAATCAAGTATTGCAAGAAATATATGCTCCGGTTTTACATACGAATTAGAAAGTGTTTGTGCAATAACTAATGTTTTTTGAAATATATCTTTTGAAGAATCCGAAAATACAACAAATTCAACAGGTTTAACAACCGCTCTTTTATTTAAGAGATTGATTATATCTTTTTTTAATTCTTCCGTGTTAACTTTATAAACCGAAAAAGTTTTAACAACAATACCGTTATTATCATTTAAAAGGGCAAGCATCAAATGTTCGGGGTAAATTTTTTCATGATTAAATTCTATGGCATAAATTTGTGCTGATTTTACTATATCTATTGCTTTTTCGGTAAATTTTTCAAACAAGACACAACCCCTCTTATTTTTATATATTAATTTTACCACATAAGACTTTAATTGTAATCATTATTTAATTAAGATATTTTCATTTAGTGCTTTTGTAACTGCCTGCATTCTGCTGTTTACTGATAATTTGCGCAAGATATTTGAAACGTGGGCTTTTATTGTATGACTTGTTACACTTAATTCTTCAGCAATTTTATTATTTGGTTTTCCCTCATATAATTTCATTAATACTTCAAGTTCTCTATCGGTTAAATTAAATTTGATTTTTCCCATATTGGTTTGTGAAGTCGTATTTTTTAATATTTCGGATATTAAACCTTCCGATATTTTTATATTTAAACATAAATTACCGTCTTCGGTTTTTGAAACAGATAAATCATTTATTGAAAATGATTTATTTTCATATTTTTCCATAATCTCTCCGTATAACTGTATAATCTCCCAAATATTATTATTACATTTAATAATCAAATTATACTAACGTATTTTCTTATATCTCAAGAGATTTTTCATTTAAAGGCTGGGTAATCATAATCCCTTCTCCGCCAATAAAATTAACCTGTTCGCCATCTAAATATAAATATATTTTTTTGTTATCCGAATTATTTATTGCCGTTTCTATTAACTGCATCATTCTTGAATATATGCTGTCTGTTCCTCCGCCGTATTGAAAATCGGAATTTAAATCTATTATTATTTTATTTCCTTTGTGTTTTATTCCTAAAAGCTTTGTATTTTTTGGGATTTCACTGTATGCTCCCAAAGATTTTTCAACTAAATTAGGCCCTTTTAATAATTCTTTTATTGCAAAATCAAACTTATCTTCGCCTGCTATAACATCTCGTGTTACTTTTTTATATATTCCGTTATCATTTGAGTCAAGCGCAAGAAAATATACTGAAACCTTTTCTTTATTTATTAATGTAGTAGCTTCTTCTGTAGGAATTTCTTCAGGAATTTCGACTGTTTCAGTCTTCTTTATTTCAGGAATTTCTACTTTTGGCAATGCTCTAAGCTGAGCTATGAAATTAAATATTTCATCTCCGTATTTTTCTTTAATAAATAAGAAAGATAAAACTAAAAGTATTATTATTACTATTTTTGAAAAATTACTCATCTTCTCCGCCGTAGTTTTTGTTTATTATAAAAATTCCTTCGGTTTCTATTCTATCATCAATAATTTTTGCATTTGTTATATGTATTTTGCAAAATTTACTTTTAAATTCTTCCATTTTGTATGTAATTGGGTTCACACTGTCTATTAATTCAGAGAGCATGCTATCATCAATTATATTACTTTTTGAATTGAAAGTGGTATTTTTTAATACTATTTTATTATTTTCTACTGCCAAATTTGCTTTAAAAGAGATACTAAGTTTTGCAAACATTGTCTTTAAAGGGATTTTGAAATAAATATATCCGTTTTTAATTTCAACAGAAGGTGTTCCGATTGTAAACAACTTTGCTCCGTTTACTTTTATGCCTTTATGGTTAATTTCTTTTTGAAATTCATCAGAGGTTAATATATTTTGAATATCATTATTTGTAATTTCGGCTTTATATTTAAACGGAAGCTCTATAGGATAATAAATTCTGTTATTTTTAAAAATTACTTTATTATATTGGCAGATTGTTTCAGCTTCAAAGTTAGAAAGGCTTAATGCTTTATATTTAATTTGTTCGCTCTTTAATTTTAATCCTTTAAATTCGCCGTTTTTTAATCTTTTTATTGTGTAAATATATAAATCTGCTTTAGCTTTTGAGTTTAATTCTTCATTTATTTCTTTTTCAATAGCTGTTTCTATTATTTTCTTTGATATAAAATTTAGGCCCGTTACTTTATTTAAAAGGCTTTCATCTTCCGTTATATTTATATTCGGGCATGTTACATTGCAAATATCTGCATTTGCCGTATTTGAAAAAAGGAGCATTATTAAAAACAAAATTATTTTTTTCATATAAGTACCTTTTTGGGCTGAATAAATTCAATGTCGGCCATTGCAAGTGCCGTTATTCTGTTATCTTTTAAAAGAAGTATATTACCTTCTATATTATATCTGTTTTTAAATTTATTGCCCGTAGATGCGATATTATATTCCTCTTGAGTAATTTCTATGCTTTTTAAGGGCAAAATATCTTGAGGTTTAATTATATTATTTTGAATATCCTCTATGGTTGTATTATCGTTTAAATTTAATGAATTTTTTAATTCCAATCCTGATGATAAAGTCCTTGTAAGTTCAAACATAACAGCGCCCGTACCCAGTTTTTCACCGATATCATTAATTATTGTTCTTATGTATGTGCCTTTAGAGCAGGCTATATCAAGTTTTAAAATTTGGTTATCGTAATCAAAATCAATAATATCATTTTTATAAACGGTGATATCTCTTGAGGGGATATCATCAGGAATCTGCCCTTTTCTTGCCAGATCATAAAGTCTTTTCCCGTTATAATGAACGGCTGAAAATGCAGGCGGTATTTGTTTAATCTGCCCTCTAAAAAACGGCAGGACTTGTTCAATATCTTTTATTGTTACTTTTTTTGCCCCTGTATCCTTTACATTCCCTTCGATATCATAGGTATCTGAAATTTTACCAAGATACATGCCTGCTATATATTCTTTATCTTCAGGTAAATAATCAATTAATTTGGAGGCTTTACCTATGGCAACCGGCAGTACACCTGAAGCAAGAGGGTCAAGTGTTCCGGCATGCCCGATTTGTTTAATGCCCGTTAGTTTTCTTAAAACGGATATGACTTTATGCGAAGTCATACCTGAAGGTTTATTTATATTTAAGAAACCAAACATCACAATTTTAAATCTCGCCTAAATTTCGCCTCTTGAGATTTTATTAATTAATTGAGTAACATTTGCTCCTCTCTCAAGCGAATCATCGGGAATAAATTTTAATTCGGGGGTAAGTCTTAAATGTATTCTTTTCCCGACCTCATAGCGGATTTTGGAAGTATTATCCGTTATTGCCTGAATAGTTGATTTTTTTTCTTCATCAGAAGCAAAGACCGAATAATAAACTTTTGCAAAAGTATTATCATGTGATATTTCAATATCCGTAACAGATACAATACCATGTATTCTTGAATCTTTTAATTGTTTTTGAATGATATCAGCAATTTCTTTCATAAGAGTTTTTCTGACACGTTCATTTCTTAAAGACATAATAACCCCGCTAATCTTGGATTTATACTAATACTTGTCTTTCGATTTCTTCCGTAGTTGTGACTTTTATAATGTCGCCTTCCTGGATATCGTTAAACTTTTCAAAGGAAATACCGCATTCAAAGCCTTGTGCAACTTCTTTAACATCATCTTTAAATCTCTTAAGCTGGTCAATTTGCCCCTTAAAGATTTCAATTCCGTTTCTTAAAACAGTCGCATTTTTGTTTCTTGCGATTTTACCTTCAGTTACATAACAGCCTGCGATTTTTGTAATTTTTCCGACAGTAAATACTTGTCTTACCTCGGCTGTACCCATATCAACTTCTTTAATTTCAGGCTGGAGAAGATTTAACATTGTCTGTTCCAAATCCTCAAGAACCTGATAGATTATATTATATTTCTTAATCGTAACCCCTTGTTTTTCAGCGGCAAGCTGGGCATTTATATCTTCTTTAACCGTGAACCCTAATATGATAGCATTACTTGCACTTGCTAACATAACATCAGCTTCAGAAATATCACCCACCCCAACGTGAATAACTTTAGTTATGATTTCTTTAGATTCAAGCTGAGATACACCTTGTGCAACAGCTTCAGCGGCACCATGGGTATTTGCTTTAATAATAAGATTTAATTGTTTAATTTCATTAGAATCGCCAACCTGTTCATTTCTTATGTGGCTTGGCTTCATGCTGTCGAGTTTGGTTGTGCGTTCTTTTTCTTTTCGCTCTTGGCTTATTGCACGCATAACTTTCTCGTTTTCAACAGCTTCAAAAGTATCACCCGCTTGAGGAACTTCCGTTAACCCTAATATCTCAACGGGAGTAGAAGGGCCTGCTTCTTTTATTCTTTCGCCGGAATCTGATAATAATGCTCTTATTCTTCCGCATACATTACCTACTACAACACAGTCACCCGTATGGAGTGTTCCGTTTTGTACCAATAATGTTGCAACAGGACCTTTCCCTTTATCAAGTTTTGCTTCAATAACAACACCTGAAGCTTTAGCGGATTTATTGGCTCTTAAATTTTGAACTTCCGCTAAAAGTAAAATATATTCAAGCAGTTCATCTATACCTTTGCCTTGAAGTGCGCTAACTTTAACGCAAATTGTGTCACCGCCCCATTCTTCGGGTACAAGATTATATTCCGTTAATTGCTGCATTATTTTATCGGGGTCAGCTCCTGCTTTATCTATTTTGTTAACCGCAACAATAATAGGTACTTCTGCCGCTCTTGCGTGGTTAATAGCTTCTATTGTTTGAGGCATAATACCGTCATCAGCTGCTACAACAAGTATTGCAATATCCGTTGCTTTTGCTCCTCTTGCACGCATTTCCGTAAATGCTTCGTGCCCCGGAGTATCTATAAATACAATTTTTTTGTTTTTATTGTTTTCAAGATATACGGTGTAAGCACCTATGGATTGAGTTATTCCGCCAACCTCCGTTGCTACGATTTTATGTTTTGAAGCTCTTATTGAATCAAGCAAGGTTGTTTTACCGTGGTCAACATGCCCCATTATACTTATAACGGGAGCTCTTGTCTCAAGCAGAGATTCATCAGTTTCTTCAAATTCTTTCTGCTTTTCTTCTTTCGCAAGTTCTTGTTCTATGTATTCGTTTAAATCTTCTTCAAGAACTTCAAGTTCAAAGCTTTCGCAGATTTTTTTCTGAGTTTCTTCGGATATAACTTCGTTAACGGTTGTAAGTATCCCCTGCATCATTAAATATTTAACGATTTCAGCAGGCGATTTTTTAATTTTTTCCGCTAATTCACCTACGGTAATGGGCCTATTTATAACAACCTGAGTAATTACTTCGCCATCTGAATTATCTTTAGCTTTTTTCTTATGCTTTTGAGAAATGGTCTTTTCAAGACTGATTAATTCTTGTTCTTCTTCTTTATTTTTATATTGTTTTTTCTTATCTTTAGGCCCTTTTTTCCTGAAAGCTGAATTTGTATTAGCTTTTCCTTCATAAATATCCTGCGGGATAATGTGATGTTGAAGCGGTTTTTTTGGTCTTTCGGGTCTTTGCGTAATATCAGAAGGCCTTTCGCCTTTATTTTTATCAAAAGGCGGACGTCTATCAGGACGATTAAATCTGTCTTGTCTTTCTCCGCTTTGATTTTTTGGCGGGAATTTACCGTCTTTTTGAGGTCTTTCTTTTTCAGCCTGCTGATTTTTCTGCCTGTTTGCAGCCATCATTTCTTGTCTTTTTCTCTGGCTGTTGCGGTTATTGTATTCTAATAACGATCTTATTTGAGGAACACTTGGTGATGGTGTTTCTTCTTTTTTTTCTTCTGTTTTTGGTTGAATTTTTTCTTGCGGTTTTATTACTGTTTTTTTGATTTCTTGTTTTTCTTCGGAACTTTCTTTTATTTTATTTTCAGATTCTTGTTCTTGTGCCGGTTTGGCTTTTTTTATAATAAATGCTTTTGGCTTTTTATCAGGTTCTTTATTAGTCCCTTTTTTAAAAGAGTCTTTAATTTTATCTATTTGAGCAGGTGTTAAATTGCTTGAATGTGATTTCACTTTTATATCAAGCTTTTTATCAAGGTATTCTATAAAATCCTTGTTTGACATGTCATATTCTTTTGCAAGTTCGTATACTCTTTTATTTTCACCAGTCATTATTGTGTTCCGTTTCCTATTTCAACCATATTATATTTGTAACACAATTTAGTTTTTAAGTAAATTATAGAGTTCTTCTTTTATATTTTCATCTGCTTTCAGGTTAAGAAAACTTTCTATTTTCTTGTTTTTTAAGGCCTTTTCAAGACATATTGAATTTTTACATATGTAAACAGAACGGCCTTGAATTTTTGAATTTTGATTTATATATGTTTTCATTGTTTTATAATCTTTTGTTAATCTGATTAAATCTGATTTATTTTTTATCTCTTTGCAAATTGCGCATTGTCTTAGAAATTTTTTATTTTGTTTCAATTTTAAATTCCTCTAAGTATTCATTTAAATTTTCTTTCGCCCCGTTTAGAGTTGCTGCGGTTGATGTAATTATATAATTTTCTTTATCTTCGCTTTCAATAAACATATCATCAGGTAAATCAAGGTTATTTATTTGTAATTTGTTTATTATTTTTGTATATGAATATTTTTCGCTTAAGTTAATGTAACCGTATTTTTTTTCAAGTTCTCCTTCTGCCGTTGAATATAAAATATCCAGTATATTATCATCTAACAGAGATAAAAAGGCTTGTGAATCATAACTTTCAAATTTATTATATATTTCCGTTACATAGATTTTTTCATTCTGAATTTGAATTTTAAACCCTAAAATCCCCGTATAAATATCAGAAAATTTTGCTATATCATCTATCAGCGGATATACAATACTTTTTAAAATATTTATATATATTTCTTCAGAGATTTTTGAGCTTGGTGCTGTTATTTCATAATCAGTTTCTTTTTGCTCTCTTTCAAGGCTTATTAAAGGAAATGCATTATATCCGTCTGTTATAAAATAAACATATATATATGGTGAATCTATAAAGTTTTCAATAATTATTTTCTCGTTATTTTCTTCAAAAAGCTTTTGTATACCGAGTTTTGCTTTTCTAAAACCTTCAAACTTATAACTTTCATTAGTTATAAGAGTAAAATCATTTTTTATTATTATCGGGAAATTAGTATTCCTTACGTAATCTATGGCAAGATTTTCTCTGTCAAATATGCCGAATTTTGGTGTATTTATTTTTAATTTATATAAAATTTTTTTAATAACACTGTTAAAATAAGTAATTCTTGAGGATTCAGAAAGCGGAGCAAAGATTAAAAATCCTTCTTTTTTAAATTCATCTGCTATCCCGTTAATTATTGCCAACTTTGATGATGCTATCGTAAATTCAATGGCATTATATTTTACAAAATCTACTAAAGAAGTGATGTCATTTTCTTTTATGTCTATGCTTGTATAGACTTCTTCAGATGAATGCTCATCAGATGTCATATATATATCCGCATCATTATTTTGCAGTTTAATGTAATTTGCTAATAATAGGGCATTTAAGTCATTGCCGACAATTAAAATTTTCATTTACTTTAAATCTTTTCTTAAATTTTTTGCACCTTTTAAGTATACGTGATTTATTTTATCCTGGGCAAGTTCCGTATTAATTGATATTAAAATTCTAAGACACATTGGAAGCGAATTTTGTATGTTTAACTCGGGAAAACATACCATTGGAACATATTTCCAATCGTTGAAATTTTCTCTCGCTAATTTTGCGGGATACACACAGTCAAGGTCTTTTGTCATTGTAAATATTACGTGCGATATATCTTCCGTTTTAAAATCATTTCTGTTCTTTATTTCGCTGACTAGTTCAATAACTGCGGATTTTAAGCTTTCTTCGGTATTATTATCTACTGTTATTGCGCCTCTTATACCTCTTTGATACATTTTATTCTCCAAGTTTTATACCTTGTTTTAATCTTAACCCGTTAGCAAAGTCAAAAGCACTCATAATCCCTTTACTTTCGGGTTTTACTTTTGTTATTAAAAGGACTCCGTTTCCCGTATTAATTTCTATTCCCTCTTTTTTTACGGATAGTATTTCTCCTGCTAAAGTATTACTTTCTGTTTTAGTTAGTCTTGTTTCAATTATTTTTAAAAGTTTTCCGTTGATAAAGGTATATGCTGTCGGGAAATCAACCATTGAGCGAACTTGATTATGAATATTAACCGCTGAGTTATTCCAATCTATTAATCCGTCTTGTTTTATAAATTTTTTTGCTAT
>CANQAL010000050.1 GCA_947589255.1 Candidatus Gastranaerophilales bacterium
GAATAAATTCCTTGCCCATAAAGAAATATTGGAGAAAAAAGGCTACATCCAAAACGGAGTTCCTACAGACAGCGGGATTACCTGCTCAATGATAAGAGCTGAGAATGAACTGTTTTTAGCGGAAATAATTTTAAAAGGGATTTTAGATGAACTTGAACCGTATGAACTTGCTTCAGTTATTTGCGCACTTGTAACGGAGGATTTAAGGTCGGATGTATATCCGAATCAGCCAATAAGCAGAAATTCAAGAAAAGCTTTAAACAAAATAAAAGAAATCCGCAAAAATATTGCAATGATACAACGGGACTATGATATAAATACGGAAATGTACATTAATTCATACTATTCACCCTTAATAGAGCAGTGGATATTAGGAACTCCTTGGGAAGATATAGCCAAACAAGTCGACTCCTCGGAAGGCGATCTGGTCAGAATTTTTAAGAGGACTGTAGATGTACTAAGACAGCTTACCATTCTTCCCAATTTAAGCGAAGATTTAAAACAGCACGCAAAAGATGCAATTACCGCAATATTAAAAGAGCCTGTTGATGCCGATTAACCGTATATAGCTTTAATTCCCTGCAGGTTATAAATAAGACTGTCCAGTGCTTCTTTATTACCTTTTTTAATTTCAATGAATTTAAGCACCATATCTCTGCTTGCTTCCGTATCAAGTATATCAATCAGTCCCGTAACTTCTTGCTCGGTTAAATTGAAGGTTTCCTGAAAATAAGCAATAAACGCCATATCCATTTCCGTTCTTTTTGACATGAACATGCTTCCTTTGCCTGTCAAAAGCCAATTTACATTTACATGATACTTTTCAATCATTGCCTTAAAAAACTTTAAACCCGGCTGGGCTTCTTCTCTTTCATAACTTCCGATTGTTCTGACAGGTATTTCAAGCCCTGCAGCAATTTCAGCAGCCGTAAAATGCAGTTCTGCTCTTAATTCTTTAATTCTTTTTCCTATTCCCATAACGTACCTATTTTAATTTTTGTTACATTTTTCAGTATTTTTTCTTGTCAAATTCTACATGATAATGTAGCATTATTTTATAATTATAATATCCTGTAACTTCCAACTAAATATATTATACTACAAATTACATTTTATTGCATTATTTTTGGTATTTATACATATTTTGGATATTACAGAGAGTATTAGGGATGGTGAAATATGAAAAAAAGATACTTGCGCCTTGTTGTATCACACGAAGGTGAATACACGCAAAAGCATTTTGGGGTAATGTTTTTTAGAAGATTTAAAAGCAAATTTCAAGACATTTTTATTTCTAAAAGAGAAAAAATTTATTTTTTAAAAGACATCTTAACAAAAATTTATAGAGATTATGAAATCACAACCGGAATTATTGATGAACCCTACTTTATCAGGGCAGAAAATAAGCTGAGGTGCATTGTTAAAGATAATAAAATTGACTATTATTACAATTTATTAAAAAGGCATAGAAATAATATTTTTTACTGATAGTATGCGGGGAAGTTTTGAAGTATGGATTTGTTAGACTATAAAAGGTTAGCGGATATTTATTCTTATGTTATTAAAACAGAAAAAATTAACGGGAAATTGATATTCGACAGATTTTATTCCGCTAAGGAAATCACAATCACCCTATCTGCCAGGGTTTGGAACTTAAATAACTGGAAAAATTACAAAAAATATTCGGTATCATTAAAAATAAAAAATGAAGAAATAAAAAATTACAGGGAAAAAGAAATAAAGAAAATCCTTCTAACTAAGCTTTATAAGCAGGTTATCAAAAAATATTTATAATGATATAATTCACATATGGGCAGAAAAATAATAGCAACAAACAAAAAAGCATTTCACGAATATCATATATTTGATAAATACAATGCGGGATTAGTATTAACGGGTACTGAAATAAAATCCGTAAGAAAAGGGGCTGTCAATTTAAAAGACAGCTTTGCAAAACTTGAAGAGGGCGAAGTGTTTTTATATAACTGCCATATCAGCCTGTATGAGCAGGGAAACAGGTATAACCACGAAGAAAAAAGAACACGAAAACTTTTATTAAATAAAAAAGAAATTGAAAAATTAACGGGAAAAATAAAAAAAGACGGTTTTGCAATAATTCCCTTGGAATTATATCTTGAAAACGGCTGGGCAAAACTTGAAATTGCCCTCGCAAAAGGTAAAAAGCTGTATGATAAAAGAGAAGATTTAGCAAAAAAAGCACAGTCTAGAGATATTGAACGAGCCGTTAAATCTAAATATTAATCGATTATTTTCCCGTCAAAAAGTTCTTTTACCATGCCCGCCTGGCTTGAAGTACTCAAAGAGACAGGGGGTTTTGCTTCTTCCTCTTTTTTTGCTTCCACAAAAGAGTGATAATCTTCTTCATCCTGTTTTATATTATTTTGTTCTTCCTCTGCTTTTTTTATGGGGTTAGGGGCAGGAACGGTAACTTTTTTAGATAAATCAATATTATCAGCCGTAATCAATTCAATATTTGGATTTGAAACATTTAAATATTTAGACACTGCATCATAGATAGCCTGTTTTTTAGAGCCTTCACCTGCCTGTTTAACAAACATTTCTTTTGTAAAAGCAATAACAACTCTCTCGGGCGAGATTTCAACAGGTCTTGCAAGGTTTGAATAAAATGCTCTATTTGGCGGGCTTTCAATGCTTTGAAGTATAGAAACCCATAAATTATGCAAATCAGAATTTGCGCCCTGCAGGGGTTTAGAAGGGGTTTGAGTTTCTTCTTTTTCTTCTTGTTTAACTTCTTCTTTTGGAAGTTTAACTTCCTGCTTAACCGGAGGCACTGATTTTACCGCTTTAACTTCGTTTTGTACGGGTTGAATTTGTTTAACTGACGAGGTAAAATCACCTTTTGCAAGTTTTTCTTCAAGTTCTTCTATCCGTTTTAAAAGGTTTTCAGCTGAGGGCAGATTTTTATAATTTGTTAAATCCATTATACAAAGCTCAAGCCAAAGGTATTTGTTAGTTGTATCCTTTATCTGGACAGCATAATAGGATAACCTATCTATAATTTGTATTATTTCAGATACCGAAAAGCTGTCTGCCTGAGTTTTTGTTTTTTCGTAATTTACTTCATTTATGCGGGTAAGAGAATATATTAACTCTTTATCGGTGCAGTTTTTTGTAATCATTAAATCTCTAAAGTATTGAATTAAATTGGTTACGATTTGAACCGGTTCATTACCTTTAGAATATATTTTATCTATCAGCAAAACTGAATTTGAACAGTCGGAATTAATAATATATTGAGTTATTTCGTATAAAGTTTCATACGAAATTTTACCTAATATTTCATTAATATCTTCAACATCAATTTGTTTATTAACCCCCAGCACACTTATCTGGTCTAAAAGCGCCAAGGCATCACGCATACCGCCTTGAGAATTTTTTGCAATCGCAAAGAGTGCATCTTTTGAGATGTTAATATTTTCCTGTTCCGAAATATATTGAAGTCTTTTAACTATGTCATCCGTTGTAATTCTTCTGAAATCAAACCGCTGACATCTTGAAATAATCGTATCCAAAACTTTGTGCGGTTCTGTCGTCGCCAGAATAAAAATAACGTTTTCAGGCGGTTCTTCCAGTGTCTTTAAAAGCGCATTAAATGCGTGATTAGAGAGCATATGAACTTCGTCTATAACATATATTTTGTATCTTCCGTTTACGGGAACATATTGAATTTTTTCCAATATTGCCTGAGTATCCTCAACACTTCTGTTACTTGCGGCATCTATTTCAATAACGTCAACGGGGATTGAATTCATAATATCGAGGCAGGCAGGACATTTTCCGCAAGGAGTAAGTGTCGGACCTTCTTTACAGTTTAACGATTTAGCTAAAATTCTTGCAGAAGAAGTTTTTCCCGTTCCTCTCGGCCCGCATAAAAGGTAAGCATGCGAAATTCTGTTTAATTTTATTGCATTACTTAAAGCATGCACTATATTTTCCTGCCCTATAAGGTCATGGAAAGTCTGGGGCCTATATTTGCGGTATAAGGGGATATATTTATTTTCCAATTGCCTGCTCCAAAAATGTCTGTTAATATCAATTATATATTAATAAATAAAAAAAGTGTGTAATATGAAAATAATTAAACCTCAAAAATTAAAAAAAGGTGATACAATAGGCATTTTAGCCGTATCGGGAGCTATAAAAGATTTTAAACAAATAGAAAATGCCAAATCCTTTTTTGAAAGTCAGGGGTATAAAGTAAAAATATCAAATACATGTAAAACATCTCACCGTTATATGGCGGGCAATTGCGACAGTGAGTGCGCTAAAGCATTAAACGAATTCTTTTCCGATAAAAGTATAAATGCAATTTTATGTGCAAGAGGCGGTTACGGCGCTTTAAGACTTTTAGACAAAATAAACTTTGATATTATAAAAGAAAATCCTAAAATTTTTGCAGGCTACTCTGATATTACAATACTGCTTAACATGATTTTAAAAAAAACGGGGTTAATTACCTTCCATAGCGCCATGGCAAAAGGAGATTTCGGCGAAACTATTGAGCCGTATACAAAAAACAGTTTTTTTAAAACCTTATCAGGCAAAAAACAGAATATATAGCTGAAAATATAACATTAAACTCTGATAAAACGGTATCGGGCAGAATTTTCGGCGGTAATCTTGCCTCCTTAACATCTTTATGCGGGCTCGATTTTATCCCGTCAGAAGATTTAATATTAATTCTGGAAGACCTGAATGAACCCGTTTATAAAATAGATAAAATGCTCACTCAGCTTTTTAATAATACAAAAGCAAGGGAAAATATAAAAGCTATTGCAATCGGGGAGTTTAAAGATATAGAAGATATTGATATGCTTAATGAAGTAATCTTAGAAAAGGCAACAGAACTTAATATCCTTGTATGTAACGGGTTTAAAATCACTCATAACAAAATAAAAGACACAATTCCGATTGGAGTAAAAGCGGATTTTGATACAAAAAACGGTATAATAAAATTAACAGAACCTTATGTAATATAGGAGAAAACTTTGAAAACAGCATTTTTTTCATTAAGAGAATACGATGAACTTCCGTTTTGCGAAGAATACAGCAGAAAATATAATATTGATTATACTTATACACCACAATACCCGAATGAAGAAAATTTATCTATAGCGCAGGGCTGTGACGCAATAAGTATAACCCCTTGCGAAATAACCGAAAAATTTATAAAAAAGCTCGCCTCATACAATATTAAATATATAATCTGCAGGAGTATAGGTTATGACCATATTCCTTTTGAATGGACAAAAAGAAACGGTATAAAAGTATGCGCAGTGAGTTATCCGCCCGACTGCGTTGCGAATTATGCAATAATGCTGATGCTTATGGCATCAAGGCAGGTAAAAGAAATTATGCTGAGAAACGAAGCACAGGATTTTTCTTTAAAAGGGAAAATGGGCAAAGATATATCGGATTTAACAATAGGAGTAATCGGAACGGGAAATATCGGTGCAACGGTTATAAAACATCTTTCTGGGTTCGGGTGTAAAATCCTTGCCTATAACATTTTTGAAGTTGAAGAATTAAAACAATATGCAAAATTTGTAACACTTGATGAATTATATAAAAATTCCGATATAATAACACTTCACCTTGCTTCTAACCCTCAAACATATCATATTATTAATGATGAAGCATTTAACAAAATGAAAGACGGTGTTATTATTGTAAATACAGCCAGAGGAACTTTAATAGACAGCAAAGCATTAATAAAAAACATCAAATCGGGCAAGGTATCTTCTGCGGGGCTTGATGTCATTGAAAATGAAAATGACATCTGCTACCATAACCAAAGCGGAAAAGTTATGGATAATGATGAAATGGCGATTTTAAAAAGCTTTCCGAATGTAATATATACTGCACACATGGCTTTTTATACAAAAACAACGGTATCAAACATGATAGAAAAATCCTTTAAAGCCGTAAAATACTACGAAAGAGGCGAAGCAAATCCTTATGAAGTTTGTATGTAATTTTATACAAACCGACAATAATAAAAGCTTAGAAATAATGTATAATTAAATTTATGAAAAATCTTTTTGAAGTAAAAAACCTAAATATGCACTATCCTGTTATTGACGGACTTATGGGCAATATAAAAGGATACGTCTATGCGCTTAACAATGTAAATTTGGAAATAAGGGAAAATGAAATACTGGGGCTTGTAGGTGAATCCGGCAGCGGTAAATCGACTTTAGGTAATTGCATTTTAAAACTTATAACCCCTACTTCGGGAGAGGTTTTATTTAAGGGCGAAGATATTCTTTTAAAAGATAAAAAACAGTTAAAAGAATTTAGAAAACAAGCCCAGCTTATATTTCAAAACCCATATATGAGCCTAAACCCAAGAATGAAGATATATGACATTCTAAAAGAACCCTTTATTATAAACGGGATTAAAGATAAAGACGAAATAAACGAAAAAATTAAAAATATAATCCGCTTAATCGGAATGGATGAAGATGTTTTAACAAGATACCCTCATGAATTTTCAGGCGGACAGAGGCAAAGAATAGCGATAGCAAGGGCAATTATATTAAACCCCGAGTTTATAGTGGCAGATGAACCGGTAAGTGCTTTAGATGTCAGCATTCAGGCGCAAATTGTTAATTTGATTCTATCTTTAAAAGAACATTTAAACTTAACAATGCTTTTTATTTCGCACGATTTAAGCATAATAAAATACATATCTGACAGAATAGCAGTAATGTACTTAGGCGAAATAGTCGAAATTGCGGATAAAGAAGAACTTTTTAACAATCATAAACACCCCTACACCGAGGCTCTGTTAAATGCAGTCCCCGTAATATCAGAGGATAAAAAAACAAAAAAAATAATACTCTCAGGTGACCTGCCCTCTCCTCAAAATCCGCCTAAAGGATGTAAATTTCATACAAGATGCCCTTATGTCATGGAAAAATGCAAAACCGCTCATCCTGATTTTTATGAAGCTATGCCAAATCATAAAGTAAGATGTTTTTTATGTGAAAATTCTGGTTAAATTTTATGATTTATTGTAAAATACAGTTATGGCAAATATCGGGCTGTATTTAAAACAAACAATAACCTATCAAATAACTCTTATGTTTATAGAAAATGTAAGAGAGTTTTTTGAGACTTTCGGCGAAATTGCATACAGATTTTGCCAAGTGCTTAAATATTTATTTACACTTCAAATAAACAGAAAACAATTAATGGAACAGGCATCAAGGTTTGCGGTTGATTCTCTGCCGATAACTCTTTCCATCGTATCATTAACGGCAGTAATATTGGCAATGCAGGTAGCACCCGAACTTGTAAAACAGGGCGGAAAAGACTATATCGGTTTACTCGTTGCCCTTACAATGGTTAGAGAAATCGGGGTTATAATGTCAGGATTTGCCATAATATCAATGATAGGTTCATCTCAGGCAAGTGAACTTGCGACTATGCGTGTTACGGAACAGATAGACGCAATGGTAGCATTAAGAGTATCACCGTTTCAGTATTTATTTTTACCCAGAGTGCTGGCAGGTGTAATAATGATGCCGTTTGTAGTTATATTATCAACCACCGTAGGTATCATAGCGGGAGGGTTAACCTCTATGGCAGCCGCAAAAGATGTAACGTGGCTGTGTTATGTAACTTCAGTCTGGCAGGGACTTTATATCAGAGATATAAATATAATGCTTTTAAAGGCATCTTGTTTTGGCGGTGCAATAAGTCTTATCAGCTCAAGCTGCGGATATGACGCAAAAGGCGGAGCAAAGGGTGTAGGTATTGCAACAACAAAAGCCGTTGTCTGGTCATTTGTTGCCATAGTAATTATTGACGGTATATTTGCGGCAGGATTTTATTTTTAAAAAGAAGGTTATTATGTCTATAAAAGTTGAACATTTAACAAAAATATTTGATGAAAAAAAGGTTTTGGATAATATATCCTTTTCCGTAGAAGACGGCGAAGTACTTTCAATCGTAGGATTTAGCGGTTCGGGGAAAAGCACTATTTTGAAGATTTTATGCGGACTTTTAGAGGCGGACTCGGGTGAAATAGAAATCAGTGCAGGCGATATTGCTATGGTGTTTCAATATTCCGCTCTGTTTGATTCATTAAACGTATTTGATAATATATCATTTGCCCTGCAGGAAAGAAAAGAATTTAAAGGCAAATATACCTATAACGATTTAAAAGAAATAGTAAAAAAGAGCCTTAATACGGTAGGGTTATCGGGCATAGAAGATAAATTCCCGCATGAACTTTCGGGCGGTATGCAAAAAAGAGTAAGCCTTGCAAGAGCCATAGTTACAAAACCTAAATTTATCCTGTATGATGAACCCACGGCAGGGCTTGACCCCGTTGCCTCAACTGTCATTGAGGACTATATCTTAAGGCTTAGGGACGAAACAAAAGCTACTTCAATAGTAGTAACTCACCAAATGTCAACAATAAGAAGATGTTCGGATAAAGTTATAATGCTCTATGACGGACATATAGTCTTTAGAGGAACACCTGATGACCTTCTAAAGCAGGATAATCCCTATACTAAACAGTTTGTATCCGCAGAAACAGAAGGCCCTATGAAAATAACGGCATCAAGTTTTTAGTTTTAACTTTTTTGTTGTAAAATGTAATAAGAAAAGGAACAATATGAAATTTTCATCATCATTTAAAGTTGGAATATTAGCGATATCGGCAATAATTATATTGTTATTTACCGTTATGTGGGTAAAAGGAAAAGCAATATCAAACAGCGAGAGAATAACAATAAGCTTTAAAGATGTAAACGGAATGCGTGCAGGTTCTGCCGTTCAGATGATGGGGGTCAGAATAGGACAGGTTGAAGAAGTAACACCCGTCATTGATTCCGATAAAAGCAGTGTTAATGTTAAATTTGTTATAACAGAGCCTGATATAAATATCCCGAAAGCCTCTGAAATATCTATTCAGCAATCAGGGATAATCGGCGAACAGTTCCTTGAAATTACTCCGCCGAGAGAAAGAACCATTTATCTGCCCGAACACAATAAATCACTTATTCTTCACGCAGATGATAAAGTGCAAATGAAACTTGACGATAAAAATTATGATATCGGAACAGTTAAAAAAATTGAAATAGTTGAAACAAACTCGCTGCCGATAATAATTAAAGAAAATATCAGCACCAAAAATGCTTATAAAGTAAAATACATAGTCGATTTACCAGGATTAATAATTCCCGAGCAAATTTCAGGAAAAATTATAGAAGATGAAAATCAGAAAAAATTAAGGCTGATACCTAAAGAAGATATGGAAATACCTTATCCTAAAACAGATTCGCCTTATACAATAATAGAGCCGATGAGAATTGCAGACTTTCTGGATTTACAATATAGAAGTGCCGCATCTTTAATTGAAACAAATGAAAGAATTTCACTTTTGCTTTCTGATGACGTAATAGAAGAATTAAAGCAATCAGCATACAATGTCAATGAATTAACGGCACAAACCAATATAACAATGGAAAAAGCTCAAGAATTAATTGATCTTTCCAAATCAGAAATTGAAATATTATCATCGAGCATTAACGAGCTTGCGGAAAATATCAATAAAATCACGGGTGATGATGCATTTGTTCAAAATGTTGCAAATGCTACAAAATCATTTGAAAGATTATCCGATAATGTTTCAACTCTGCTGGAAGACCCGAAAACAAAGACAACTCTTCAAAATCTGGATATAACGGCAAAAAATGTTGCTGAACTTTCCTGCTACATTAATGATATGTCTAAAGATGCAAAATTAAAAAGCTATGTAAAAGAATCCGTTTCTAAATTAAATACGGCATTAGACAAATTGACAATTACATTAGATACAATTAATTATGCAACAGAGGATGAAGAAAAACTTAAACAAACGATGGATGATATAAATGCTACTTCAGAAAATGTAAGAAAATTCTCTGAAAAATTAAATAAAAGATTTCTATTATTCAGATTAATGTTCTAGGCAGATTATGAAATTATTTATATCACAACTTCATTATAAAAAGAATTTAAGTATACTTGAAAAGGTAATAGTACAAGCATTAAGGGTTTTAAGCCTGCCGTATACTCTTACTGTATCAATAAGAAATGCGATGTACGATAAAAAATTACTGCCCTCTTACACTTCTAAGTCATTTGTAATATCAATAGGAAACATAACAACGGGAGGAGTAGGTAAAACTCCGTTTACATTAGAAATCGCAAAATATTATTTAAGCTTAAATAAGAAAGTAGCAATAATATCACGAGGCTACGGAGCGAAGCTTTCAAATAAAAAACCGAACTTAATATCAGACGGGTCAGGGGCATTATTTCCTGCTACCGTTGCGGGTGATGAGCCTGTTTGGCTTAGCAATAACTGTAAAGGCGCATATGTTGTAACCTGCGCAAGCAGAATAAAAGCGGAAAAATTTCTTAAAGAAAAATATAATCCCGATATCATCATACTGGATGACGGGTTTCAGCACAGAAAACTTAAAAGGGATTTGGATATTTTGCTGGTTGACGCAAAAAATAAATTCGGAAACGGCTATACACTGCCTGCAGGCCCTTTAAGAGAGAGCTTAAGCGGTATAAAAAGAGCGGATAAAATAATTGTTGTTAATAAAAGCTTTGAAACTCAAAATGCTTTAAAATACTGCGATTACTTGAAAAAACGATATAGGAAATCGATTTATATGTGTAAAATAGTCCCTGATATTGCATATAACATATATACAGGAGAAGTTTTACCTAAAGATACAAAGATTATGGCATTTTCGGCTATCGGGCAATCGGCAGGATTTTATGATTTCTTAAAAAAAGACTTTAGATTAATAGCCGTACTGGAATTTGAAGATCATCACACATATGAGCCTGATGATATTTCTAAAATTATTCATTTCGCTCAGGATGAAAACATTGAATCTATTGTTACGACTGAAAAAGATGCGGTTAAAATTCTGGATATAGTTAAAAATATTGAACTGCCCGTTAAAATATATGCGCTTAAACTAAAAACATATATGGATATTAAAGAGGTCTGCGGGGTATAAAGTTGAAAATACTTGTTGTAAGATATCGTTTTATAGGTGATATGATACTAACAATCCCGTTTTTAAGGAATTTAAGATACCATTATCCTGATGCACAAATAGATATGCTTGTTTCTCCAAATTCTGGCGAAGTCATTGAAGATTGCCCCTATGTAAATAACTTTATTTATTTTGATACAACACGAAAACATAAGTACGAAAAAGGCGAAGGCAAAAAAAAATCTTTTTTCCGCTATGTTTCTCTTTTAAAAAAAGAAAAATACGATAAAGCATATGTATTAAAAAGGTCGCTATCCAGTGCTATATTATGTTTTTTAGCGGGTATAAAAGAAAGAATAGGCTATGACACCGAGCATAGAGGATTTTTACTGACAAAAAAAGTTCAATATGACACAAATAAGCACGAATCATTATGTTTTTTAGATGTATTAAAAGCAGATAACATCGAAATAAAAGATACTTTTCTTGAAAATTGGATAAACGAGAAAAATCAAAATAAGGTTAAAGTATTATTTGAGCAAAATAATATACTAAACTCCAAGCCCAAAGCCGTTGTAAACGTAACAGCCACAAACAAGGGAAAAATTTGGGATATTGAAAATTTTACAAGGATTATAGAATATTTATCAAACGAAAAAGGAGTTCAGGTAATATTTATAGGTGCGCCAGCAGACAAAGAAATATATAAAAATATCCGATATCAAGAGGAATTAAAGATTAAACCCGTTAATTTATGCGGAGAAGTTAATATAAAAGACAGTCTTGCCCTGTTAAAAGAGGTTGATTTTATTATAGGAAACGATTCAGGGACTTTGCATATGGCATCATCTATGCATACTCCCGTTATAGGGCTGTATGGACCTATGCCGTTTGAGAAATGGAAAGCATTAGGCGAAAACAATATTTTATTAAAATCAAATTTAGATTGTATGCCCTGCTCATTAAGAAAAAAATGTCCGAATAATTATGCCTGTATGAAAAATATAACGGTTGATGATGTAAAATACGCGGTAGATATAGTAATTAAAAAGTTAGTAAAATGTTAAAATAGAATTACGTAATATCGTTAAAATATTGAAAAAAGAAAATAAATAATTTATAATAAATATGTTATGAATCAAAATTACATCAAAGATTTACGGCTAAAAGGGCGCTCTATCAGTAGTGGTAGAGGGATTTTTAATACTCCAAATACCCCCCCCCGCGGCATATATATGATATTTTAGAGCTTTTTGATTTATTAAAAAATAAGGTAAAAATTAACTTCGCAAATATATTTTTGCGAGGTGATTTGTCGTGCAAAAAAATGAAAGGATATATTTATGGAATTTAACGAAGTTGAAAATTTATCGGATGAACAGATTTCTGAATTGTATAGTGATGTATTTGAACGAGGCGATATAGTTGCAAGCCGTATTCCAACTGAATATACAGTGTATTATTCTATAGGGTGTTCTGGTACCTCTTATACTCCGCCTGGCGGGAACGGATGTTTTTATAGGACTACTTTTGTCTATCAGGGGTCTTGTTTTTGTGACTATTCATGTGTGTACGCAATTGGTCCGGTATATGTTTGCCC
>CANQAL010000051.1 GCA_947589255.1 Candidatus Gastranaerophilales bacterium
GTTTGTATATTCAACTTCAACGTTGTTTATAAATAATGTCTTTTTATCGCTCATTTTCTTATCCTTACCTATTTTGTTACTATTGCCTTAAACGGACAATTGTCTTTGCAAGCTCCGCATTTAATACATTTTTCCTGATTAATTTTATGCGGTTCTTTTATTGTGCCTTCAATAGCTCCAACAGGGCAGTTTCTTGCACATTTTGTACATCCTTTGCATTTATCGGCTTCAATTTCATAATGTTTTAAAGCACTGCAAACACCTGCAGGACATTTTTTGTCTTTTATATGAGCAATATATTCATCTCTAAAATACTTTAATGTTGATAAAACAGGGTTTGGGGCAGATTTACCCAAGCCGCATAATGAACCGACCTTTATCACATGCCCGAGTTCTTCAAGCATATCGAGGTCTTCCATTTTTCCCTGTCCTTTAACTATTCTTTCCAAAATAGCTAACATTTGTTTTGTTCCCTCACGGCATGGAGTACATTTACCGCAGCTTTCATGCTGAGTAAAGTTCATAAAGAACCTTGCGACTTCAACAATGCAGGTATCTTCATTCATAACAACAAGTCCGCCGGAGCCGACCATTGCACCGACTTTTGTTAATTGGTCATAGTCCATAGGCATATCTAAGTGTTCTTCCGTCAAACATCCGCCCGAGGGTCCTCCGATTTGAACGGCTTTAAATTTCTTACCGTTTCTAATTCCGCCGCCCAAGTCAAATACAATTTGTCTTAAGGTGGTGTTCATCGGTACTTCTATTAAACCGGTGTTATTTACCTCACCTGTCAAGGCAAATGTTTTCGTTCCTTTAGAAGTTTCCGTTCCCATAGAAGCAAACCATTTTGCACCGTTTAATATAATTAACGGAACATTTGCAAAGGTTTCAACATTGTTTAACAATGTCGGACGTTTAAACAATCCGCATTCTGCCATGTGAATGTTCTTGGGTCTGGGCATACCTCTTTCGCCTTCAATTGAAGCGATTAATGCGGATGATTCACCGCAGACAAATGCGCCTGCGCCTTCTTTAATATGTATATGGAAACTGAAATTACTTCCCATAATATTTTTACCTAAAAGGTTTCTTTCTTCTGCAGCTTTTATAGCCATTTTTAATCTTTTAATAGCTAACGGATATTCAGCTCTTACATAGATGTAACCCTCATCAGCTCCGACAGCAAATGCTGCTATTGCCATACCTTCCAGAAGTTTATTGGGGTCATCTTCCATAACACTTCTATCCATAAATGCGCCCGGGTCGCCTTCATCACCGTTACAAATAACATATGATTTACCGCCTTGGTGCCTATACACACTGCGCCATTTTTTACCCGTGGCAAATCCGCCGCCGCCCCTGCCTCTTAAGCCTGAGTCTTCTATTTCTTTTATTACGTATTCTTGGTCATTTATTTCAAGAACTTTTGCCAAGGCGCTGTATGCTCCGACTGCAATTGCCTCATCCAAACTTTCGGGGTTTATAATACCGCAGTTTTTCATTGCTGTTCTTGTCTGTTTTGCATAGAAGTTCATTTCTTCATTGTTTACAATTTTTTTGTTTAATGCAGGGTCAATATATAAAAGACGTTCAACTATAGTATCATTTTTTAATGAGTCATATATTTCCTTAACATCTTCTTTTTTAACGTGAACATAAGTTAATTTTTTATCGGGTACAACAACTAAACACCCTTGTTCGCAAAAACCGATACAGCCTGTAGGTATAACACTCATTTTAACATCGTTTGTTAAAACACCCGCATCTGCACCTAATTTTTTAAATTCTTCAATTAAATCTAAGGCACCGTTAGCAATACATCCTGTTGATGCACAAACAAGTATTCTTCTGCCCTGCTTTTTTATTAATTCTTGAGCTTTTGCCTGCTCCTGTTTTATATCAATAGTTAATTTTACTTTTTCCATATTACACGTTCTCTTTCAATATTGTGTCAATAACAATTTCAACGGCATCAGGTGTCATTTTTGGGTATATTTTACCGTTTATTACCATTGCGGGAGCTAAACTGCAAGCACCTAAACAGCTTACCGTTTCAAGTGAAAACATACCGTTTTCGGTGGTCATTTTACCGTTCTTTAACTGTATTTTTTTCTTAACAGCTTCTAATACGGGCATTGAACCTCTAACGTGGCAAGCTGTACCATCGCATACTTTTATTTCATATTTGCCTTTCGGTTCCAATGAAAACTGTGCGTAAAATGTTGCAACTCCGAATACCGTTGCAGGCGATAACCCTTCTACCTTTGAACCTATGTATGTCATTGCTTCTTCAGGCAGGTATTTATATATTTCCTGAACTTTTTGAAGCATTGCAATTAAATATGACTTCTCTCCGTCATAGCTTTGGATTATTTCATCCAATTTCCCTTTATCTATCTTGGGAGTTAATGTTGTCATTCTCTCTCTCCTGTTATCTGTTAGCCTCTTTATAAAATTATACCATTCTCAAATTTTTTCTTAAATTTTTTATCTGAAAAAATTGTAAATTTTTCTTAAGTAAATGCTTTTGACTTCTTAGCCAAACTTTCCGCTTCTTTATCCATTTTTAATATTTTATATATTTCTGCTGCTTTTGTATAAACTTCAGTCGAATACGGAGCTATATCAAGCGCTGTTTTTATATATCTTTGAGCTTCTATTTTATATATATACATTTCTTTTGAATAGTTATTTGCATAAATTTTTGCTATTATAAGGTATATTTCAGCATTTTTTTTATTTAAGTTTACTGCTTTATCAAACAGCAAAGATGGATTACCCTCTCTGTTTTTTAACATGATTTCACCAAGTTCAATATTTAACCCTGCATCATACGGATACTCCTTTAATAATGCTTGGATTTCTTTTTCTTTTTTTCCCGAATATTCAATTCGGGGATATGTTTTATATAATTCATAAGCCTTCTGATAATATTCTTTAATCTCTTGTTTATTTTTACCTGATTGTTCGGTAACTTTTGCTAAATTTTCATTTAGATTTGCTTCAAGTATTATATTTTTATAGCCTCCCGCAAAATTAAGTTCATTTAAAGCTAATAAATAGTATTCTTTTGCTTTATTAAAATTATTTTCATCAAAATACATTTGAGCTTTTTTTGAATAAACATCAGCTTTTATAAAGTTAAATTTTTTATTATCATCATTACATAATTTTAATGCCTTATCATAATAAGAATTTGCTATATCCTTTTTGCCTGTTTTGTAGTACATATTCCCCATAGAAGAATATAATCCCGCCAAAGAAAATTTATCAGTATCGGGATTTGTTTCTTTGTATTCCTTTGCCAGATTATAATAGTCAAAAGTAACATCTGTATTTTTGTAATAATCGGAATATATATTTCCCATTTGCATAAGTACGTCAGATTTTAACTCTTTATCAGGATTTTTTTGTGTATCCAGAATATTTAACGAACTGTTACAATACATTTTTGCCTGTTTTAAATCATGAAAATAAAAAACAGCTATACACATATCATAATAGTTTTTTGCGGTTTGATTATCTTTTAGTTCGGCTTCCGCTGCTTTATATGCCTTCTCATAATCAGACTTTAAAATATAATCAGTTGTTCCGTCCGCACTTACAGATAATGCATAAAAAATAAAAAATATACAAATAAGTAACTTTTTCATAAGACAACTCCGCATTAATAGTACAAAACTTATTTAAACACAAAAATATTCTTATTTACTATATTAATATTTCTATAATTGATATAAAATAAAAATAACAAGGAGTTTATAGGTTATGAAAAAATTATATATATTGCTTGCTATATTATTATTAGTTAATGCATCATCAAATGCAGAAACAGTATATGACGATAATTATGTTGAAAACCCGAACTACGTTCAAGGCAGAACGTATCTTGAGAATTCTCAATATTCCAGTGCAATAACGGAATTTAAAAAAGCAATCAGAGCTAATGCGGAAGATAAATCCGCATTAATAGGGCTTTCTAACGCATATAATATGAGAGCGCAGTATTATAACAACACTGCCAAGTTACCGCAAAATGCAATATCAGACTTAAAATCAGCAATATTCTTTTTAAAATATTTTTATAACTCATCAAATGATAGTTCATTATTACAATCAATTTCTGCAATGGAAAAAAACTTATCAATTCTTGAGAGTTCAACAAAATCAGGACAAAGCGATTCAGACAGATTGTCAGAAGCAAAAACACTCAGAACAAAAGGGGAATTTGGCGCCGCAGGTTATGACTACCATAAATTGCTTTCTAATCCTACATATAAAGCACAAGCAGCTGCGGCTTTAGGTGATATTTATACCATTTTTAACAGACCTGATATTGCACTTAAAATGTATAAAACTTCTGTTGAACTAAATCCGAAGGATACAGACCTTCACTTAAAACTGGCAAGAACCTATGAACAAATGAATGATTTTAATTCAGCATTAAAAGAATACAGTTCTACCCTTGATACATCATCAGAAAGGGATGATATCTTATCATCACTTGAGCGAATTTGGCAGAAAAAAGTTGATGAAAGCCCTAATGATGCGGAAACCCATGCAAATTTAGGGGTAGTATACCAAAAGGAAAAAAGATACCAAGAAGCATTAGACGAATACAGAAAAGCTGAGGCACTAAATCCGTCTAATATAAACACAAAAGTAAATATCGGAACACTATATCAGGAACAAAAAAATTATAATGCAGCTATCGGAGTTTATGATAATATTCTTTCCGCTCAACCGCATAATGTAAATGTACTTATTTATAAAGCAGAATGTCTGAAAGAAATCGGGAAAAATGAAGATGCCATTGATGTTTACAAAACGGCATTAAGCCTTGAACCGACAAATATCTCAATAAAAACAAAATTGTTTGAGCTTATGAAAAACACAATGCCGACTGAAGATGTCCTTGCTTTCTTATATAAAAATGTACAAAACAGCCCGATGAATGCCGATTCATATTATGAATTTGCATACGAACTGCATAAAGCAAATAAACTGGATGATGCAATAACATACTACAAAGAAACCATAAAATTGGACAACAAAAAAACTGATGCTTATATAAATTTAGCGCAAGCATACAGACAAAAACAAGATTTTGCCAATGCTTTTGACATAATAAATAAAGCAAAAGTAATTGCACCTGATAATGAACTTGTAAAAAAGCAATTTGTCATCATATCAAAAGACTACACTGCAAACAGCTATAATTTGGCATCTTCTGCACTTGAAAGCGGAGATTATAATAAAGCTATTGAAGAATATAAAAATATAAACCCGCCTACCGCTGACAGCTGTATAGGAATTGCTGCGGCATATCAAGCATTGAATAATAATACAGAGGCAATAAATTACTACAAAAAAGCTATGGAATTAAATCCGAATAATGCGGATTTACCGTATTATATTGCCTCAATCTATATTAATCAAAATGATATTGAAAATGCCAAACCATATATTGATATGGCTATAAACAAAAATCCAAATAATACGCAAGCGAAAGAACTTAAAACATATGTTATACAAAAAGACTTAGAAACAAAACTCAATGGAGCTATAAGCCTTTATGACAACAAAAAATATAATGAAGCTATTGCAAAATTAACTGAAATTATTAAGGCTGATTCGCAAAATGCAACAGCTTATTACTATAGAGCAATGTCTTATGATGCAATCAATGATTACCAAAAGGCAATAAATGATTATAATTCAACACTTAAATATGCTCCTGATATGGTTATAGCTCATTACTCTCTCGGGGTAGATTATGATGCAATAAATGATTTTAAATCAGCAAAAACAAATTACTTAAAATTTGTCGAAAATACTCAGGAAGATAATGATTATAAAAAATACGCACAATCAAGAATTGATGAGATAAAATAAATGAATTTAACAAAAACTCATCATATAAAAATCGGCACTGTAACAGTAAACAGTTTAACTGCACTGGCTCCATTGGCAGGAATCACTGATTTTGTACTAAGAAAACTCATAAGAGAAGAATCTAAAACAACTCTTTTAATGACTGAAATGATATCCTCGGAAGCACTTGTACAAAATAAAGACTGCAATATTATTAAAACAGATGAAAAAGAAAGTCCTATCTCTTTTCAAATAGAAGGCCATAAACCCGAGTTAATGGCTAAAGCCGCAAAAATACTTGAAGATAGAGCTTCCATAATAGATATTAACATGGGCTGTCCCATAAATAAAATAGTAAAAGGTCAAGACGGCTGTTCTTTAATGAAGAATCCTAAACTTGCAAGAGATATCGTTATTGCCGTAAAAGAAGCCGTAAACATTCCCGTTACCTGTAAATTCAGATTGGGCTGGAGCCAAGATTCTAAAAACTTTATTGAATTTGCTCAATTAATGCAAGAGTCAGGCGCTTGCGCCGTTATGGTTCATGCCAGAACCCGCTCGCAATTATACTCCGGCACGGCAGATTGGAATGAACTTACAAAGTTAAGAGGAGAAATAGATATTCCTTATTATGCCAACGGTGATATTACAAGCCCCGAAGCTGCTCTAAAATGTCTTGAAATAACTAAGGCTGACGGAATATCTGTTGGAAGAGCAGCCATGGGCGATTTATCACTAATTGCAAGAATTGAAAAGTATCTTAATGAAGGCATTTTAATTCCCGAACCTGATTTAAATCAAAAGCTTGCAATGCTTAAAAAACATCTTGATATGGAAATTGCTTTTAGAGGCGAAGAAACAGGAATTAAATTTTTCCGCAAGTTCTATCCCTGTTATATTAAAAATATAAGGGGAGGCGCAGAATACAGGCACAAACTCGTTACGGAATTAAACTACGATAATATTATAAATATTTTGAAAGAAATACTTCATAATGGCCAACAATAAAAAGTACTATGTTTATATAATTTTAACCGTTAATAATAAGCTGTATTGCGGTTACACAGATGATGTCGAAAAAAGATACCGCCTGCATAAAGAAGGAAAAGGTGCTAAATTTACTAAGGCGAATAAACCTTTTAAACTTGTTTATACAAAAGAATTTAATACAAAACAAGAAGCACAAAAAGAAGAATATAGAATTAAACAACTTACGAGAAAGCAAAAAGAAAAATTGATTAACCTGCCCTGTGATAAATTTCAAATTTGTTAATTACATGTTATAATTAACTTATAAATTGGGAATATTTATGAAAAAGTATATAAAATATGATAATATTGAATACTTTATGCCGTTTCTTTTTTGTAACGATGTTTATATACCAGTAATTAATAAACTTCTAAAAGATGAAATTGATCCGATAAAATATGTATATGGTTCTATCTATTGTCTTTGGACAAGCGGAAGACTTAGTAATTTTTATATTAATAATCTTATGAATGTAGAAAACTATTTAAAAAGACTACAAAAATATAAATATATACCACTATTTATTTTTACATCACTTAAAGAATCCGATGAAATATTAAATGATGAATTTTCTAATAATCTTTTAGATATTGCAGTAAGAGAAAATGCAGAATTTGTTGTTGCTTCTGATTTTTTATATAATCACATCAAATCCAGATATCCCGATGCGAAAATGCATTGTTCCGTGATTAAAGCTATCTATAACTTTATAAATGATAAAGATTTTGATGAAACAAGATTTTATAATGAAATGCTTGATAAATATGAAACTGTAGTTATACGGCCGGAATATACTCTGGATAATATTGATAAATTAGATAAATTAATTCCTGATATTTCAAGAATAGAAATTATTTCAAATCAGCATTGTGCGTACAATTGCCCAAACCATATTGAACATTACCGGCGCCAGGAAACAGAATCAACATATATTTCTCAAATTATCAAAATGCATAATCAGGAAAGTATAAAAAACATACCTTCTAGTTTATTAAAGGATTTTACATGTCCTAAATTCAATAAAAGTAAAGATTTTAAAAGTGTTTATTTTTCTGATGAGCAAGTTGAACAACTTATCCAACTTGGAGTTAAGAAAATTAAACTCCAAGGAAGAGATCAAACTTATAGCAAGCTTTTTACTGAATTATATAATCATTTTTTCAATAAAGATATTCCATTTGAAGAAATGAAAAGGATTACCGATGATATAATCTTAAAAATGATAGAAGAAAATAAAAAAGCACAATTAATTTATATATAATTTTATAAAAATATCTATAACCCTTTCTGCAGATATATATGTTAATTCTTTTATAATCACATTATGCTGAATTCGCATCCGCAGTAGTTTTGTCTGTAAAAACCTTCTTCCTTTGCTATTTTCATTGTTTTTAAAAAACCGTCATTCTTTTTAAAATCATAATCCAAAAATGTAAGTTCATACTTTTTAGCTAGTTCTTGTGCAATTTGAAATATATCTTTTGAATTTTTATGCGGGCTGACTGTTAGAGTTGTCGTAAAATACTCATATTCAAGCTGAAAAGCTTTTAAAACTGTATAAAGCAGACGGTATTCAAAACACCTTAAGCACCTTTTACCTCTTTCGGGCTCATCTTCAAGTCCGATTATGCAATTATACCAGCCTTCAGGATCCTGCCTGTCTATTATTAATTCCACATCCTTTTTTTTTGTGTATCTTACTAATTCCTCAAGCCTTCTTTCATGCTCTTCTTGAGGATATATATTCGGATTGAAAAAATATATTATCGGGTTATACCCGTCTTCTCTGAGCTTATCAATAGGATATGCACTGCATACGGCACAACAGGCATGAACTAATACATTTTTACTCATCTATTCCGGGTTTTAACCTACCTCCCAATGTTTTTATCATGTTTTTAAAATTCGGATAAGAATCAATTCCCATTACTTTCTTTATCCCAATAAATAATGTTGGTGTTCCTATTACCCCTTTAGAATTTGCAAAGTCTACAGATTCTTTTAATTCGTTTTCTATCTCTTCACTATGAGCGGTTTCCTTCAATTTTTTAATATCAAAATCCAAAAGTCTTGCTTGTTCTATTATTTCCTTTTCATCATTCGGACTTTCAGAGAATAAAATATCAGACATCTGCCAATATTTATTTTGCTTACCTGCTGCAAGCACATATTTCGCTTTTAAGCAAGAATTTTTATGACCTTCATGCTGCATATTCGGATTACATACTCTCTCTAAAGGAATATTATGTTGAACTACTTTTACATTCTCAAATTCATTCACAATTCTATGAAGATATAAATTAGCCAAAAAACAACCGCCGCAATTAAAATCTATAAATTCATCAATTACTACATCGGCATTTTCAGGTCCCATAACATTACCGTTTACAATATTTTTGTATTGCCCAAAGTCCTTAATTAATTCATTTCTTTTAACTATTTGAGGCGATAATACATTAGTTGTTGTTGTATAACATAACACTGATGCAAAGAAAAGAACAACTATAATAAACGAAATTGCATATCGTCTTACCTTTATAGCTTCCAGAAAATCAGAAACAGAGTTTTTTAATTCGTATAAAATTCCGTTTTTCCAATCTTTAGCTGTTAATGCCATTAATAAATCAATAAAATATGTCATAAAACAAAATATACATATTGAATTAATCTTAAATATCGAAATTGAACCTAATACCATTGAAATGCAAAAAGATAAAAGAGATATACAAAAAATATAAGAAGCAGGATTTTTAAATACAGCTAAAAATCCAAGAAATTTGATATTTTTTATTTTATCCGCAAATAACATAAATAAAACAAATAAATATAATATTATACCCCAAAGAGCAAGCGGAACACCCAAAAACTGAGAATATGATGTTTTGGCAACCGCATCACAATCAAACATATCATTAATTGCACATATACTTTTTATTGAAGTTTGTGCAAAATTAGCATTATAAAATACCTTACACAGCTCAAATGACAGACCTAAACCTATCAAACATAATATTATAAGAATTATTCGTTTTTTATTTGTCATATATTTTATCCAATCAATTTATATTATATATTACTAAAAATATATATTATTATACCTGACAATAGACAATTTTACATGTACTAATTAATTAACCTTAATATTTTTAATTTTATTACCAAAACTATAATTATAAAATTATTTTAACATTGTTAATATTTTTCCCACATTATATTTCTTCTGCATATTTTAGCAGGATTTCCCGCTATAACAACATTTTCTTCATTAAATTTTTTAGTAACAACACTTGCACTGCCAACAATAGAGTTATCTGATATTTTAACTCTTTTCATAATATAAACACCCTCACCTACCCATACATGATTTCCGATAAGAATTCCATCAGAATTATCTAAATTCTCCATTGTATCTTTATCGAAAATTCTATGAGGTAATTCACCGCTTCTTATTGTAACATGATGAGAAAAAAGACAATTACTTCCAATTATTACAGGCACGTTACTTTGATAAGCAAGTATTGCTAACCCGACACTTTGAAATTGTTTACCTATTTTAATACAGACATTATTAACCCCCGTATAATTACCAATATCAATTTCAAGAGTGGAATTTAATATTTCTTCAATAATTACGGAGTTATTATTTCCTTTGATATTTATTTTAATTGAAGAATCATATCTTTTTTTAAAGTACTTCTTTAAGTTAAAAATATCTCTGGGGGGGGGGAGCAAGACTTTACGATAACTTTATTATTATTCCCGTCCATTATAACGGTTCTCTTTATATTTTTATCAACTTCAACAATATTATTTTTTCCATATATGTTCATATCTCCAAAATTAAAAGAAATTTTTATACCTAACAGCTTTATTTGTACTCTATACTTACCAATTAATTTTATGCTGAAAATATTGCTTAAATTCATAATAAAAAGATCCCGTTAAATTATCTATAATACTTCCGCCAGTCTTTTAATACCGGTCTTTATTGTATTTTCATCGGCATTTGTATAATTTAATCTTAAAGTATTAACATTTTCAGGTTTAACATAAAAGGGATGACCCGGTACAAAAGCAACCTTTTTTGCAATGGCTTTATCAAAAAGTTTAAGCACATCCGTACCTTCTTTTAACGTTACCCAAGAGAACATCCCGCCTTTTGGCCTTGTAAATTTAATATCTTTCGGAAAATATTCTTCCATTGCACTAACCATTGCAGTAGCCTGAGATTTATACAATTTTTTTATTTTTTCAATATGTTTATCTAAGTCATTATTATATAGATAATCTGAAATAAGATACTGCCCGAATATGTTTGAATGCAGGTCAGATGCTTGTTTTGCCGTTTCAAGCATTTTAATAATTTCTTTATTCGCAATAATATAACCAAGCCTCATGCCCGGGGTTACAATTTTAGAAAATGAACCAAGATAAATATTTTTATCAGATTGATTTAATCCGATATATGGAATTCTTTCACCATCTTCAAATCTTAATTCTCCGTACGGGTCATCCTGAATTAAAATTAAATCCTCATTTTTAATAACGTCAAATACTTTTTCTCTGTTTTCTTGTGTATATGTAAGCCCTGTCGGATTTTGAAAATTAGGAATTAAATAAGCCGCTTTTGGTTTATATTCCGATATAACCCTTTTTAAATCGTCAATATCAAGCCCGTCATCATTTAGTTTTACCTGAACAAAATTTGCCCTGTATAAACAAAATGCCTGTAATAACCCCAAATATGAAGGTTTTTCCACCATAACATTATCACCTTCATCGACAAAAACTTTCCCGATTAAATCCAATGCTTGCTGTGAGCCTGTCGTTATTATTACATTCTCTATTGTTATATCCATATTCCAGATTTTTTTATACCTGTCAACAATATACTGTCTTAAGGTATCTAATCCCATTGTTGTTGAATATTGATATATTTTAGCCCCGTATTTATCAGCAATTCTGTTCATTGAAATTTTTAATTCCTCTTGCGGAAATGATACGGGATTAGGCAAACCTCCCGCAAATGATATAATTTCCGAGTTTTGTGTTACCTTTAAGATTTCTCTTATAAATGATGAAGGTGTATTTTTTATTCTTTGTGAAAAAAATTTATCAAACATCGCTATTCCCTCTATCCCGATTTTTATTCTATAATAAATAGTATAACAAAAATATTAAATTTTATATGATTAAAAACTTTAAAGAAATAATACTTGGAATTAAGAACATGAAGCTTCCTCAAACTGAATTTGTAAAGTTTATGGAAGATATTCATGATCCTTTCATTGTTCTTATTGCCTGCATATTATCATTAAGAACTAATGATAAAACCACATATCCTGCAACGATGAGGATGTTAAAATTAGGAAGAACTCCGAAAGATTTTCTATCTGTAACACAAGAAGATTTGGAAAAAGCAATATACCCCGTCGGATTTTATAAAAATAAAGCGAAACAAATACTTGATATTGCTTATGAACTTTATCATAAGCATAACAATATTGTACCTAAAGAAATAGAAGAACTTATCAAATTTAAAGGTGTAGGAAGAAAAACCGCAAATTTAGTTCAATCAAAAGGTTACGGCATTCCGAG
>CANQAL010000052.1 GCA_947589255.1 Candidatus Gastranaerophilales bacterium
CTTTTTGAAAATTGTAATCATAATTGCTAAGTAAAGCCTCAAACTCTGAATCGGTATACTCTTGGCTGTTCATCTCTTTCTTACCCCGTTGGTTATAATAACTATCTTTTAAAAGTTATTGTACACCTATATCCAGAGATTGTAAAGACTTACAGTTTTTTAATTCTCTAATTCCTTATGATTAGGCTATTTATATAATATAATCTTGATATAGCCCAAAAACGGTATTATTTTTCAATTTATTTAATGCTCTTGTTTCTGTTTGCCTTATACATTCTTTTGTAACACCATAGAGTTTACCTATTTCTTCCAATGTCTGCTTTTCGGAATTACCTAATCCAAATCTTAAAGTGATTACTTTTTGTTCTCTTTCTTTTAATGTGCTTAAAATTTTAACAATATCGTTTTTTAATGACTTATACTCTGTTTCTTTTGAGGCAGAACTTCTTTCATCTTCAAGGATATCAATTAATTTAACTTCCGAACCGTTTTGCATTTCGATATCGCCTTCAAGTGAGAGTGTTTTTTTGTAGGCATTTAAGTAATTATTGATTTTATAGCTTTCAATATTCATTTTTTCTGCCACGTCTTCCGGTTTTATTTCATTCATTCCCGAATTTTCCATTTCTGACTTAATTTTTGAATATCTTGATAAAGTTTCTTGAATATATACAGGGATTTTAACAGAGTGGGATTGTTCAGATATTGCTTTAAACATAGCTTGTTTTATCCACCAAGCTGCATATGTGGCAAATCTGTAACCAAACCGCCAATTAAATTTATCAACTGCGGTCATTAGTCCGATATTACCCTCCTGAATTAAATCCTGCATTGGAATTTTGCTTGTTTGAATTACCTTTTTTGCAATCATAATAACCAATTTCAAATTAGATTTAATCAATTCTTTTTTAGCTTTTTTATCACCCTCTTTAGCTCTTTTTGCTAAGTCTTGTTCATCTTCAGCAGATAAATTTCTGTATTTGTAAACTTCTTTAATATATTCAGCTAATTTTGAGTCTGAATACAGCGAATTTTCTGAAACAACATCCGAATTAAAAGTACAATTTAATGCCATAGTAATGCTCCTGATTTAATATTAATACACACCGAAATAACCCGCATAAATATTCATGGGAATACCAACCTGACCGTAAGGGAAAGAGAATAATTTTAGTGCCTTACGAAAATTTATTATATATCTTTTGTATATCTTTAATATATCATATTGCATATCCAAATTCAATCATGTTGTTAAGAAATATTAAGATGAATTTCAAAACGGGAACTTTTTCTTAATAATGCGTAACATTAATATATGGTTAATATTTGCAGAATTGTTATAAAATAAATAATATGTTAATTCAGGGATGTTACGGAAAAGAGCGGACAAGCTTATTAATTAAAAATTACCTTGAACTTATTAAAAACGGGGTAAATTCAAGCTGTATTTTATTTTTGATATTAAATTCATACAAAAAATTACGGATTATTGAGGAATTAAAAACCTTAATGCCCGAAATATCCGAAAAAGATTTAAAAGTATATACACCTGCGGGACTTTGTTATAATGCGCTCCTTGATAATTGGAAATATATCTCAAAGGTTGCAGGCAATCCTGATGAAGCTAAACCCAATTTATGCGGGCTTGAGGTATCGCAATATATATTTAAACAGTGCATAAAGGAAGCCGATTTCAGCGACTATATATCAAAAGTAAACCTGCTTCATCAATTATTCAGAAGGTATTCGCTTATTGTTCAAAATGATTTATCGATAAAAGAAGTGATCGAGAAATCAAAAATATTAAAAGAATCTTTTTATAAGGATGCTCAAAAAGCCATAGACAGTTATAAAAAGAAAACCATTGAACTTAACAGTTTTGATTATTTAAGGCAGATGGCAGTTTTTCCGTTAATTTATAAAAATACAAATTATTTTAAGTCTTATAAATATTTATTTGTTGATGACGGGGATGAATTAACTTATTTAATGTGGGAATTTATTAATAATCTTGTGCCTGATATTCAGGATTACCATATTGCTTATGATATAAAAGGCTCAGCCAGAAGCGGATATTTGTGTGCATATAAATCAGGGGTTACGGAATTTAAGAAAAAATATAATCCAAAAGAAACATATGTTAAGCAATCAAATTTATATTCAAATACTGCGGATTTAATATATCAAAAGTTAAAAAACGGAGAAAAGACTTTATTAAAGGACATAAAAATCAGCCAAAAATCCACCAGATTTGAAATGGCTGATGAAGTTATTAAGGATATAAATAAACTTATTAATTCAGGTGTTAAATCAAATGAAATAGCTGTAATTACTCCGCTTATTGATGATGTACTTATAAATACTTTAAAAGAAAAAGCTATTAATATAAAATTCCAAATGCTTTCAGGCAGTGAAAAATTATCCGATTGCGACGATATTAAATATATAATTACAATTCTAAAAGCCGTTAATGATATTAAATTAAAAGATTATGAAATAAAAAATGTTTTAATTAATTTATTAAATATTCCTTTAAAAAATTACACTCTGCGAGATAATGACTTTGACAATATAGAGTTTATAAACGAGGGATATGAAAATAAATATATAAAATTACAAAGCATAATAAAATCTTTAAAAAAAGCAAAACCTCAAGTAAGCGAGCAAATAAAGATTATATATAATAATTTAATTAAAGAATTTAAATCAAATACGGATACAAAAAAATATGAATTTCTTGTAAAAGAGGCACAAAGCTTTGAAACGGCTTTTTCAGGCGAAAACATTGCAAAAGAATTTATCCTTCAAATCGAAAACAGCATAATAAGCGAAAATCCGATAGAAAGTATAAAAATAAACAAGGATTCTGTTATTGTAGCTACAGCCCAAAAAATTACCGATTATTCACTCCAAACAAAATACCAATTATGGCTTGATACATCAAACAGCGAATGGTTTAAAGAAGATACGGGGACATTATATAATTCCTGGGTATTAAATAGGGACTGGACAAAAAACGAATATACTTTAGAAGATAATATTGCGCTGACAAGAGAAAAAACGGCATCCGTAATTAGAAAATTAATGTTATGCGCCAAAAAGGAAATTTGGTTGTATTCAAGCATATATGATAACAACGGAAACGAAAATTTTTCAGGGCTTACTGAATATATATATACTGATATAAAAGAAGAGAAAAAAGAATATAAAATTATCCCTCGAGATGACCAAAAAGCGGTTTTAGAGTATAAAAGCGGGAAAATGGGAATAATGGCAGTCCCGGGGGCCGGGAAAACCACAATACTTCTTGCCTTAATTATAAAGCTTATGAAAGAAGGCATAAAAGGCTCTAACATATTTGTTTTAACATATATGGAATCTGCCGCTAAAAATTTTAAAGAAAGAATTCAAAATGCTTTAGGGCAAACGGCAGAACTGCCTAACATATCAACTATACACGGGCTTGCACTGAGAATTATTAAAGAAAATGCAAACTATACTAAAGCGGGGCTTGATGAGAATTTTCAAATTTGTGATGATACTCAAAAAGAAAAGATAATAAAAGAACTTTTGATAACAAATAAAATCAATGAAGATAATTTTGAAAATTATTTAAGATGTATTTCCATAGTAAAACTTTCGCAGAATAATGAAAATATAACCTCAAAATATAAGGAAATTAAAGAGTTTTTCATTTTTTACAAGGAATATAATAATTATTTAAAGCGGAATAATCTTATTGATTATGATGATATGCTCTATTATGCGGTAAAAATTCTGAAAGAAAATAAGGATATATTAAGCTCCTATCAGGAAATATGCAGATACATAATAGAAGATGAAGCGCAGGATTCCACGCAAATTCAGCAGGTACTTTTAAATCTGTTAAGCGGAAAACATAAAAATATTGTAAGATGCGGGGATATAAATCAGGCAATAACATCAACCTTTACAAACAGCGACACTGAAGGATTTAAAGAATTTATAAGAACAAATAAAAAAGTTGAAATGAATTCATCTCAAAGATGTTCTGTGCCGATATACACTTATGCAAATGAGCTTGTAAAAAAATCCCTTCAAAATGAAGAATTAAAGCCTGCGTTTTATGATATTCAAATAAAAGGTACAAAAAATAATCCCGATAACAAAAAACCGCCCGAATATTTAATTTTTGAAACCGAAAAGGATGAAAAACAATTTATAGTAAACAAAATTAAATCAATAAAAAAAGATGACCCGAATGCTTCAATAGGAGTGCTTTTAAGGCTAAACTCGCAGGTGAATGAATATAATGAACTTTTACAAGCAAATGATATAAAAACCTCAGTCAGAACAGATACAATGGGGCAGAAAAGAATATATAAATATATATATTCCGTACTAAAAATCTTGGAAAATCCCGTAAATAAAGAAAATATTATAAATCTTGCTAAAAATTATACCGATTTAATAACAAAAGATGACATTGAATATATAAAATCAATAAAAATACCTTTTATAAACCTAAACCCCGATGAACTTCAAACGGAAGGATTAAACCAATTATATTGGGATATTGAATACTGGCTGAATAATTCAACGGAAAGTATAGAAATAACGGCACTCAAGGCGGGGTTATATTATTCAAAAACTGAAATTGAGCGGGCAAACACATACATAATATCAACATATATAAAAAAATTATCCGATAATACAGATTCTGCGCAAAGTATAATAAGTCAGCTTGAATACAGCGCAAATAAACCAATGAGCATGTATAAATTTTTTGAAGAAGAAAAAGATAATTCGGGAGTTGAAATAATGACCGTTCATAAATCAAAGGGAGATGAATTTGATTATGTATTTATTGCCCAAATGAACGAAGACAATTATCCGCTTGAAATAGAGAATGTAAAAATTAAGAATTCAGGGCATTTTACGGAAACAATAAAAGCATTAGTTAATAAAACAAAAATAAAAACTCCGGGCGAAATAAAACAAGAACAGCTTTATGAAACCCTAAGACTGTTGTACGTTGGAATAACAAGGGCGAAATCGGAACTTTATATAACAAGTGCAAAAGCATACAAAAGAAATAAAAAAACTAAACTAAGTAATTTTATTAATAATTTTTCACAAAGTAATGTAATTTGAATTAACAAGTGCTATAATAGTAGTAATAAAAACGTTTACAATTTATTTTTACATATAAACAACTAAATAAAAAGGAAGGAATAAATGTCATTTACACACGGAACTCTTGAAAATGAAATACTTAATGCTGTTTGGTTAATGGAAGAAAACGGGATAAACGCGAAAGATATATCGGTAAGCGAAGTATTATCTCAAATAAATAAAAACGGCAATATAAGAGCATATACAACCGTAAAAACGGTAATGGACAGATTAGTAGATAAACATCTGTTAAAAAGACAAAAGAGCGGGAAAAAGTTCTGTTATAAATCGGTTGAGAGCCGTGAGGAAATGGCAGCAAGCGCTATAGATAAACTTGCAGGTCAGTATTTTAATAATGATATCCGCTCATTAATGAAAGCTTTAGAAAAACAATGCACAAGAATGAAGGTATAACCGATTATACCGAACAAAGAAAAAAAGTAGGAAGACTGTATAAGTATGCTCTTACGAATAGAATATCCGTAAAAGATGCATTAGTGCAGTATCCTGCTGATTGTGAAGATGAAACGATAATAGCAAGCTGGCATGCGTTGTGTCATTTGGAGGCTGATGAAGATATCAGGGCAAAAGACCTGTTATACCGAGAAGAACAGGATAAATTTTTAAATTTTATAGCAGAAACATTAATAAAAGGTGAAAGTATTCCTCAAAATATAATAAAAGAATATATTCCATATCATCCGGATTCTTTAATAACAGGAACAACAAGGTTAAAAAGCATAATAAATAAACTCAAAAGATTTCTGTGCTGTTAAAAGTATTCCATAAAACAGCTAAATTTGGTAAAATTTAAGAAGGAAATAACGGGGAGATAAAATATGAGGAAGTTAACATATTTAGGACACAGTGCTTTTTTTATAGAAAATGATTGGGAAGGAATATTAATAGACCCGTTTATAACAGGCAATCCGTTTGCCCGGTTTGATTATAAGAAAAAAAGGATAAATTATATATTTGTAACGCATGCACATCTGGATCATTTAGGAGATGCAATAGCAATATCAAAGCACACAGGAGCAACAATATATGCAGTAGCAGAGTTAGCTAATTTTTGTATGGAAAAAGGCGCAAAAGCTGTCGGGATAAATATTGGGGCAAATTTGAAATTCAAATGGGGAAATGTAAAAGTATTTAATGCAACCCATTCCAGTTCAAATCCTGATTTACCGTATGGCGGAGTTGCAGTAAGTTATATGTTTGATATAGAAGGAACAAGGATATACCACGCAGGTGATACGGGATTAATGCCTGATTTCAGGATGATAGGAGAGATGTGTAATCCGTATTATGCACTATTACCTATAGGCGGACATTATACAATGGATATAGAAGATGCCGCAGTGGCAGCAAAAATGTTATATGCGATGGAGATAATTCCAATGCACTATGATACATTCCCGAATATAAAAGTTGATTTAAGAAAATTTGTAGATATACTGGAAGCACAGGGTCAAAAATGTTTACCGTTAAAGGCAAACGAATATGTTGAGTTATGATAAAAGTAAACCCATAATAGCATTTGTGGTACCGACGGGAGTAGGTGCATCAATCGGCGGATATGCGGGCGATGCTTCGAATTACGCAAAAAAATTTTCCGATGATTTTAATGTAATGGTAAATCCGAATGTAGTGAATGCTGCTTGTTTTTCAGGCATATGCAAAAATATGCTTTACACAGAGGGCTGGAGTTTATCGCAGTTTATAAAAGGCAATATATTTTTTAAGCCGTCAGAGCATAATAAAATAGGAATTATTTTTGATAAAGGGATATCAAAAGGCATTTTAAATGTACATATAAATACAATAAATGCAGTTAAAACAGTATACGGAATAAATATAATCGGATATGAAATAACAAGTGAAGCATGCGGCATAGAATTTTATAAAACAGAAAGCGGAATTTCATCGGGAAGTGTTATAAATAATAAAACATTATTAAAGGCAGGTAAAAAACTAATTGAAAAAGGAGCTGAAGCAATAGCGGTTGTATGTGCATTTAATGAGCCGCCCGAGGATAATTATATAAACGGAGCTGATGTTGATATTGTAGGCGGGGTTGAAGCTGTTATATCACATTACTTAACACGGGAACTTTTAGTACCTGTTGTGCATTCTCCCGCCTTTGAAGATATAACAATAACAAAAGAGCTTGTAGATGCAAAATGTTCGGCAGAATACATAACTCCAACGTTTTTACCTTGTTTATTAATCGGTTTAAATAATGCCCCGTTAATTTCAAATAAAAAAGGGGAACAATATTTAAGTAAAGATAAATTAAAAGCCCTAATAATGCCTTATAATACATTAGGTTCATCCATAGTAACGGATGCTTTACAAAACGGAATTGAGGTAATTGCGATAAAAGAAAATAAAACAGTACTTAACATCACAAAAGAAATATTAAAAAATAATGATATAATGGAAAAAGAAACATATGAAAGTTGTTATAAATATTTAAAGGAAAAATTATATGAGAAAGAATAAATCTGGATTTACTTTAGCAGAAGTTTTAATATGCTTAACTATTGCCGGACTAATAGTCGCATTATCTGTAAATTCTTTAAAAATAATAAAAACATCATATACCGCATTAGCATACTTTGAAATGAATTATATAAGACAAATAGCCGGAGAATTAATAGCAGGCAAAGCGCCCACAGAAGAAATTGCAGGTCAGACATGTATTTTTGATCCTAGTACATTGAAATATATTATAACCCCGGATGATAATACTTTTTGTACATCAGTAGCAAGCTTATTAAATGTTGTCGGTAAAACAAACTGCACAAACTTTGCACCTGTAACAAATTATAATGAAAGAAATACAGACGAAAAGAAAGAAAAAATTATAAACATAACTAATAATACAGCAGGCAACTATAACTTTATGACAACGAACGGTCACAGATATTATATATCCGCACATCAATCAGGTGCTGATATAAATTCAATATTCGGGTACAGAATAATTGGTGTAGACCTTAACGGAAAAAGTGCACCAAATATAAGTCAAAGAGATGGAGATAAAATGCCCGACATAATATCTTTTGTTATTTTAGATACGGGAGAAGTATTTCCTGTAGGAGTTGTAGCAGATAATCCGGAAATTCCCAAATATAACAGAACTGTTTTATATCTTAATTCAAAAGTAAAAGGTTATTATTATTCCCACACAGAAGTTACGGGAGAAGCCAGAAACGAATCTTCGATACCTGCGGAATGTAAAATAGGAAATAAACAAATCTGCGACTATGCAGTAGTAAACGTACCAAATAATAATTCAGACAAAAAAAATTCAGCAGTATATTCATACCGAGAAGCATATTGCAGTTCACTTGGCGCGCAAAATTCCACATTCGGAAACTATTGTCAAGGATTACCGGGAAATCCGAATTGTCCGCCTTCATCATTAGACACACAATTTGATTTATGTTTGGTAGAAAATATAAAACCAATGTTCAGATACAATTTTAATTAAATTTTAATAAAAATTAACATAATAACAAAAATTTTTATATTCAATATTTTAATCAATCAAAGTTAAAGGTAATATGAATATGGAAGTTAATGCAATAAATACTGCTTTGAAATCACATCCCAATAAAAGACAAATTCAAGCACTATTAAATAAAAAAGAATATGAAGATAAAAAAACAGTCCCTTCAGGATTAATGGAAGATGTTTTTTCCCGCAGTAATAAATCTATAAAAGATGTAGAACTACAGGATATAATTGAAAGAGCCGTAAAAGATGCACACCTTAATGTTACGGAAAGAATGGCATTAAATGCAACTTTTTTTCCCAATGGCGGCGGATTTGAACTTTTTCCCAATGATGTAAGAGAGCATGAAGCAGTATTATATTATAATCCGTTAAACCCACCTGAAAGTGATGAATTTTTAAATGAAGCCCTTCATCTGCAAGTTCCCGAAAATGTTAGTTTTTATAAATACAAATTTGTAGAAGGGGAAAAAACAACTTTAATGAGCAATTTAGAAACAGCTTTATCAAAACTAAAAAATGTTCTAAAAAAATAAAAAAACCGCCGAAGCGGTTTTTTTATTCTGAAATTGCTTCAAAGCATTCATCGCAGATAGTTTCATGCCCGATGTGTCTGCCTAAAGGTCTATATTTCCAGCATCTTTCACATTTTTCGCCGATTGCTTTTGTAACATAAATTGTATAATCATCTTCACAATATTCATTCATAACATCATCAGGTTTAACGTCAGTCACAAAAGCCTGAGAAGTTATAAAGATGTTACATAATTCATTTTCATATTTTTTAAGTAATTCCTTATTCCCGCCTAAGATATAAACGGCAGTTTCAAGAGAACTCCCTATTTTTTTATCGGCTCTTAACGGTTCTATTGCCTTAGTAACGATTTCTCTGACTTTAAGAATTTGAGTAAATTCTTCTTCAAGTTCAGGGTTATTCCATTCATTATGGATTGTGGGCCAATCTGAAAGCAGAATACTTTCAAGTCCGTTTCTTTGATTTTCAGGGGTATTCTGCCAAATATCTTCAGCCTGATGGGGCATAACGGGAACAAGTATTCTTGTCAATGCCTGCAAAATTTCATATAATACACTCTGGCATGCTCTGCGCGAGAGCGACTTTTTACCGCTGGTATAGAGCCTGTCTTTTACTATATCCAGGTAAAATGCGCTTAAATCGACAGCCGCAAAGTTTTGCAGATATTGAAAATATCTGTAAAATTCGTATGCTTCAAAAGCTTCCGTAACATTTTCAATTAATACGTTTAACTTATGGAGCGCAAATTTATCAATATCTTTTAAATCTTCATATTTAACATAATCTTTAGCGGGGTCAAAGTCAAACAGATTACCTAGCAGAAATCTTGCGGTATTCCTTGTTTTCTTAAAGATTTCCGTAAGCTGTTTTACAATGTTATCACCGATTTTAGTATCATTTCTGTAATCGACTGAGGCTGCCCATAATCTTAAAATATCAGCGCCGTAGTTTTTAATGATATCATCAGGTCTTATGTAGTTGCCTAAAGATTTAGACATTTTTCTTCCGTCTTCGCCGAAAACAAACCCGTGAGTTAAAACGGTTTTATATGGGGCAATACCTTTTGTGGCAACAGCAGTTAAAAGAGAGGATTGGAACCAGCCTCTATGCTGGTCAGAACCTTCTAAGTACATATCAACGGGCAAAGTGCCGAGTTCATCACTTCTTTTTTCAACAACTGCTCTATGAGTAACACCTGAATCAAACCAAACATCCATAATGTCTGTTTCTTTTCTGAAATGAGTGCCGCCGCATTTAGGGCATTTATATCCTTTCGGCATAAGTTCTTCGACCGAATGGTTAACCCAAGCATCAGAGCTTTCTTTTTCAAATAAATCGGCAATATGGTTAATTGTTTCATCATTAACAATAACTTCTCCGCAGTCCTCGCAGTAGAATACGGGGATTGGAACACCCCATGCTCTCTGGCGGGAAATACACCAATCCGAGCGGTTTTCTACCATATTGGAAATTCTTGTTTCGCCTGCTGCGGGAATCCAATTAACTTTTTTTATTTCTTCCAAAGTTTTATCTTTAAACATATCAACTTTAACAAACCATTGATCTGTTGCTCTATATATAACAGGGTTTTTACATCTCCAGCAATGAGGATAGCTGTGTGTAATATCAGCTTTAGCTATTAGGGCATTAGCATTTTCAAGTTTTTGAATAACTATTTCATTACCCTTATAATAAGGCACTCCGATTAAGTCCGTATCATCAAACATATCGGATTTTTGCCAGATACCTTTTGAATTTAAAGGTGAAAATGTCGGGATTGAATATTTTTGGCAGACTTCCCAGTCCTCAAGCCCGTGACCGGGGGCAGTATGAACACACCCTGTACCTGCATCAAGAGTAACATGGTCGCCTAAGATTATTTTGCTTTCTCTGTTATATAACGGATGGAAAGCGCTCATATTCTCAAGCTCAGCACCCCTAAGAGTTCCTATAACTTTTATATCGTTTTCATCCCATTCAACATCTTTTAAGAAGTTATTTAACAGTTCTGTTGCAACTATATAACAGTCATTTTTATATTCAAATATTGAATATTCAAGCCTTGCATTTAAGCAAACTGCCAAATTAGAAGGAATTGTCCAGGGGGTTGTTGTCCAAATAATTGCATATAAATCATTTTGGGCAGTTGAGTTTATCTTATCAAAGACCTTCTTTTTATCATTTTCGTTAAATTTAAAGCGGACATAAATACTTGTTGAAGTGTGGTCGGCATATTCAACTTCGGCTTCAGCAAGAGCCGTCTCGCAAGATGCACACCAGTAAACGGGTTTTAATCCTTTTTGAATATAGCCTTTTTTATACATTTCGCCGAATACTCTTATTTGTTCGGCTTCAAATTCAGGTTTTATTGTAAGGTAAGGATTAGCCCAGTTACCCCAGACACCGAGCCTTTTAAATTCAGCCTCCTGTCCTTTTAAGTTTTTAAGTGCAAATTCTCTGCATTTAGCCCTTAATTCTCCGGGGGTTAAAGCATCCCGCCCGCCTTTAATTGTTTTTACTACAGCATTTTCAATAGGAAGCCCATGGGCATCATACCCCGGCACATAAGGTGCATAGTAACCTCTTTGAGCTTTATATTTTGTTATTATATCTTTTAATATTTTATTTAAGGCAGTACCTACGTGAATTTTTTCGGAACTCAAATAAGGAGGCCCGTCATGAAGTACAAATTTATTTGCTTTATCTCGTTGAGCAAGATTTTTTTCATAAATTTTATTATCTTCCCAAAACTTTTGAGTTAAAGGTTCTTTTTGAACTGCATTTGCCCTCATCTCAAGTGTAGTTTTTGGTAAATTTATACTGTTTTTATAGTCATTTTTTGTACTCTCTGCCATAATTTCCACCTGTTTATATACTCACAAACAATATTGTAATATAAAAAAAATTAATCGTAAAAGGCAATTTTTAGTTTGTTCTTTTTTTATAAAAGTAAAATTATGAAAATAAATTTTAATAATCACATTTCGTATAATAGTTCAATAATCTGCAATAAATTCGCTACTAAGCAAGTATTTAAAGGCGGAATAACAAGAGATGTTTTTGAAAAAAATAATAAACCCAAACAAATTCAACAGGCAAAAGAAAGAATAATAAAAGCATTAACGGATAAAAACAGTGAATTACTTGTTGTAATTAATCCCGATGG
>CANQAL010000053.1 GCA_947589255.1 Candidatus Gastranaerophilales bacterium
CGTATTTTACACCGTCGAACCTTGCTAAGTTTGAACTTGCCTCTGCTGTTGCGACAATATAATATACAGCAATCGAATATTTAATTAGCGGAAGAGATATTTCAACTATTTCTGCCCCGAGAGATTTATATGTTTCAATTGCTTTTTGAACAGCAGAGGAAACATCATCCGCAAGTCCTTCCGTGCATAATTCTTTTATGTAACCTATTTTTACACCTTTTAAATCATTTCTTAAATCTTTTGTAAAATCCGGAGGGGTTTGATTTAAAGATGTTGAATCTTTTTCATCATGCCCTGATATAACATTTAATAACATTGCCGCATCTTCAACCGTTCTTGTAATAGGCCCTATTTGATCAAGCGATGAAGCAAAAGCAATAAGCCCGTAACGGGATACTCTGCCGTATGTGGGTTTTAAGCCGACAAGCCCGCAAAAGCTTGCAGGTAATCTTATACTTCCGCCCGTATCAGAACCTAATGCAACCGTAGCTTCACCTGCTGATACAGCAGCAGCACTTCCGCCCGAGCTTCCGCCCGGCACTTTATTTAAATTCCAAGGATTTCTTACTATTTTAAATGCGGAATTTTCATTACTTGAACCCATTGCAAACTCGTCAAGATTTGCTTTACCTATTATAGGAATTAAATTTGATTTTAATTTTTGCGTAACCGTTGCATCGTATGGGGATATAAAATTTTCTAATATCTTACTTGAGGCTGTTGTCGGGTAAGATTTTAAATTTATGTTATCCTTTAGAGCCAGCGGTATTCCTGCCAGCGGTGCAATTTCTTCATTTTTTGCTATTTTTTCATCAACTTTTTTAGCTGTTTCAAGTGCATAATCTCTTGTTAAAGAATTATATGCTCCAATCTTTTCGTCAATGCTTTCAACTTTTTTATATACTGTTTCAACGAGTTCTGTTGCACTTACTTCTTTATTTAACAGTGCTTTTCTCTGTTCTGATGCCGATTTTGTGATTAATTCACTTATTTCCAATTTTATATCCTCTCATGCTTTTTTCTATATTATAAACTAAAAATTTTACTTTTTTTCCCTTTTTATAATCTGATGATATTATATAAAAGGTCCGAGTAAATTTTTACAATAAGTTGCAAGTTTGAGTAAAAATTTACGAGTGACATATTGAAAAAGTTACAAAACGAGCAAGCGAAGAATGAGCTTTGCGAGCTTGTATGCGTAACGCAGTGTAGTCTGAGCAACTTTACGGTTGCGATGAGCAAGCGGAATGTTGCGACACTAGATTAAATTAAGAGGGAAAAAACTTGGCAATAATATCAGACGATGACAATATAAAATATGAAAAAACGGTAAACGAAGATACGACCTCTGAAGAAACGGCTTATGATATGTCTTTTGAGGCTAATATCCGCCCAAAGCATTTTGATGAATACATAGGGCAGAGCAGCTTAAAATCAACCTTAAAAATTTCAATAGAGGCTGCAAAAAAACGAGAGCTTCCGTTAGACCATATTTTATTTTACGGCCCGCCGGGACTTGGAAAAACAACCCTTGCCACAGTTATTGCCACAGAGATGAATTCAAATATTAAAATCACATCTGCTCCCGCACTTGAAAGGCCGAGAGATATTATCGGCATTTTAATGTCTTTAAAAGCCGGCGACGTTTTATTCATTGACGAAATCCACAGACTTAATAAAATCTCCGAAGAAATCTTATATCCCGCAATGGAAGATTTTTACCTTGACATGACAACAGGGAAATCCCAAACTTTAAAATCAATAAGAATACCCATTCCGAAATTTACCTTAATCGGGGCAACAACAAAAGCAGGCGCACTATCAGGCCCATTAAGGGACAGATTCGGAATTATCCACAGGCTTGAATTTTATACTGAAGAAGAACTTACTCAAGTAATAAAAAGAACTGCACAAATTCTTGATATTGAAATAGATGAAGAAGGCGCAAAAGCTATAGCTAAAAGATCAAGAGGCACTCCCAGAATTGCAAACAGGCTCGTTAAACGAGTAAGAGATTATGCTATAGTTAAATCAAACGGTAGTATTGACGAAAAAACAGCAAATAAGGCTCTTGACATACTTCAAATTGATAAATTCGGGCTTGATAATACAGATAGAGCTTTATTGAATTTAATCGCCGAAAAATACTCGGGAGGCCCCGTCGGTATTGAAACACTTGCAACAGCACTCGGCGAAGATACAAAGACCATAGAAGACGTCTATGAACCCTATCTTTTGCAGCAAGGCTATATTCAAAGAACTCCGAGAGGCAGAAAACTAACAGAACATGCCTGCAAATGTTTTAATCTTAAAAATATTAATTTTCAGCAATCTTTATTTTAATCAGCAAAAAAATTTTTCAGATGTTTTATAAAAAATGAATATTACGAAGGAGTAAGCTATGTCTGTATCATTTGGTCAAATGACAATTCTTAAATTCGGGACGGAAGAAAGTGCAAAAAATGCGGTAAAAAATTTTAAACCTGACGGGAAATTAACGGTAAATCAAAAGGAAGTTACTTATATTCCGAGTAAAGATTTAAAAGAAATTCACGATATCGCAACTCTAAAAGCAAATGCTTGGAGCAGTTTAATTGAATTATCACAGAAAGAAAAAAATCACATTTGGTTTACCTGCTATAATCAGTGTTTAGAGGATGCCAGGGCAAATGCAAAAGTAATTGATATGCAGATATAACCCGCTTTATGGGGTTCTCATCCCGTATCATTATAAATCCCAAACAAATAAAAAATCGGAGAGGGCGGGGAATGTCTTGGAATTTCCTCTCTCTCGGGCAAGTGCCTCATTTCGCTATCGCTTGTCATTCGGCTTGCCCTCTTTTATTCGAACTCTTTCGCTTCGCTCTCTTCGTTCTACGGAAATTCCGCTCGAACCCATTATAAAGCTTCGCTTTATGGGGTTCTCATCCCGTATCATTATAAATCCCAAACAAATAAAAAAAATCGGAGAGGGCGGGATTCGAACCCGCGGCAAGGTCGCCCCTGCACAAATTTTCGAGATTTGCACCTTAAACCGCTCGGACACCTCTCCAATGTATTTCTATTCTCATACAAAAAAACTTTATTAACAATAAATTGTCAAAAAAATTTTTTTGTATTATATTTAAATCAACATTCCCCTTTCGTCTAATGGTAGGACGCAACACTCTGGATGTTGCTATCGAGGTTCGAATCCTTGAGGGGGAGTTTTTATTTGTAAATAATAAAGATGATTTACAATTAAATTTTATTATAAAGAGAAGGTCTGATTATGACAAAAATATATATTGGAATGAGTGCAGACTTATTACATCCCGGACATTTAAATATTATTAATGAAGCCAGAAAAATAATAGAAAATGATGAAAACGGGGAAATTATTGTCGGATTATTAACCGATAAAGCCATTGCAAGTTATAAACGATTACCTTATATGGACTGGGAACAGAGAAAAATTGTAATTGAAAATGTTAAAGGGGTTACAAAAGTTGTACCTCAAGAAACTTTAGATTATATCCCCAATCTTTTAAAATATAAACCTGATTATGTATTGCATGGGGATGATTGGAAAACCGGTATACAGTCTAAAACGAGGCAAGGGGTTATTGATGTTTTAAATCAGTGGGGCGGGAAGCTGATTGATATACCTTATACTAAAGGCATTTCATCGACTTATTTAAATAATAATTTAAAAAAAGCAGGAACGACTTCGGAAATAAGGAGTAACAAGTTAAAACGGTTATTGAATTCAAAAGATATAGTTACCGTCTGTGAAGCACACGATGGAATTTCGGGTTTAATTGTTGAAAATACTTATATTGAGCAAGGTGGTAAAAAAATTGAATTTGATGGAATTTTAATATCTTCCGGTATATTGTCTTTGGTTCAAGGTAAACCTGATGTTAATTATATAGATTCTGCCTATGGAATAAATGTATTAAATGATATTCTTGATGTAACCACAAAACCTATTATTTGTAATTGTAAAGACGGCGGTTCAGTAGAACATATGGTTCAAACTGTAAAAACTCTTGAAAGGCTGGGCATATCTGCAATAATTATAGAAGACACATTATGTTCGCATTTAAATAATTCATTAAATACAGAACCGAATATTTTTGCTTCAAAAATTAAGGCCGTAAAACATATTCAAAATAACCAAAACTTTATGGTAATTGCATCAATCAATGATTTAGTATCCGATAGCAAGTTGGAAGATGCCGTTTTAAGAGCAAAAACATATATTAATGCGGGTGCTGATGCTATTATGATTAATTCAAATAAATCTAGCGAAATTGAAATAATTCAATTTGCAAAAGCTTATAATCAAATCTCTGATAGAAAACCGCTTATTATTACTCTGGAGGATTGTAATGCAATTACGGAAAATGAATTAAAAGAGATGGGAATTAATGTAGTAATTTATGGAAATCAACTTTTATGTGCTGTATATCCCGCAATGGTTAATACCGTAAAATCCATACTTGAAAATCGCAGAAATAAAGAAGCTTTTGAAACTCACTGTACGGATATAAATAACATAATAAAATCAATCCCGTTTGGAGGCTGAAATGGAACAAATAAACTATAATTATAAAGGAGCTATAAATAACCTTTCAAAAATAATGCAGCAAGAAACGTTTCATAAACCTCTAATTTTTTGCGGCAAAAAGTCATTTGAAAATATAAAACCGATTATAGAAAAAGAATTAAAACGTGTATGGGGGGGGGGAATTTAATAGTTTATATTACAATAATTTTGCCTGCAATCCTAACATAAAAGAAATTACTGAAGCTGTTAAAATCATTCAAAACCGAGGCAAGTATGATGTTATCATTGCCGTTGGAGGCGGAAGTGTTATAGATTTTGCTAAAGCCTGGAGGCTTTTTTCAAAGTCTGATTTAAAGCTAATTGCAATTCCTACTACATTTGGTACAGGTTCCGAATCAACACAATTTGCTGTCTTATATAAAGATGGTAAAAAAATGTCATTGGATGAAAAGTCTATACTTCCTGAATATGCTGTAATTGACAGTAATTTTGCACTTAATTCTCCTCAATATTTAAAAGCTTGTACGGCAATGGATGCATTTTGTCAGGCAATTGAAAGCTTTTGGGCAGTAAATTCTACAACTGAAAGTATGGATTTTGCCATTAAATCTATATCTTTATGCCGTGACAATATAATTGAGTTTGTTAACACCAATAATGAAACGGCTGCGGAAAATATGGCACTGGCTTCTAATTTAGCAGGAAAAGCTATTAATATTTCAAGAACAACAGCTTCTCACGCACTTTCTTATTCTATTACAACTAAATATGGAATCCCCCACGGTCATGCCGTTGCTCTTTCAATAAAAAATTTATATCAAGCAAATTCTCAAGTATCTGACTTTGATTTGCTTGATATTAGAGGTATTGATTATGTTAAACAAAAATTTATTACTTTAAATAATTTATTAATTAATGAAAATTATTTTGATACTTTATTTGATAAAATTCATTTGGAAACAAATATTTCAAAACTTGGAATTTCAGATATAAACTACATTGCAAATAATGTAAATATTGATAGGCTCTCCAATAATCCGAGAAAATTAGACAAAAATTTGCTTTATTCTCTATTTAACAGTTAATTACTTTAACTTGTATACACTTAAGCTAATACCTCGACTTTTCATTATTTTAGAAAAATTATTGCAATGCGATTTATTTTTTGCGTGTCGCTTTTTTATTAAAATTTAAAATTCCAAAGGCTGAACCTTGTATATAAATTTCCAGTTTATCGCTTGTATTACCCCGCATCTAATTCATTGCATTTCTTATTTCAATCACTTTAGGTTCTATAATGCCCAAGAAATAATTTTCTATATAATTCCAAATAGTATCGCTGTCAAAATTGTTTTGGTACAAAAATGTCATCATAGCAACAGAAATTTTATGTCGTTCGGCAACTTTATCTAAAAGACTGTTATTATAGTACTGCGGTTTTCTTATAACCTCTTGCATTGTTTTTGTTTGGTTAACATATATATAAACCTGACTGTTTGTTCCACCGCTTGATTTAAATTTTAAATATCCGATAGATTCTAAAAAGCCAAGTGCCGTTATAAGTTCTTTGGCGCTAAATTTACTATATCCTTTTGTTATATATAAAACCCCATCAACGGAATTATTTTTAATATACTCTTTTATATCATCAATCCAAGATATAAAGTTTTCGGCAGTTCTGTTAAATCCAAAAGACTCGGTACCATCCTTTAGAGGACGGACTTTTATTATTTCTTTGGCATTCATTGTTTTATTATAATTTCCTGCATAATTGTTTATTGTAGAAATTAATATATCTGCTATACTGTTAGCCCTAAAGCTTGAAATACCTGCTCTTGATGAGATACAATCAGAGATATTTCTTTCGGGATTTCTTTCTTTCTCTGATTCTATTTTTAACTGAACATCGTCATATATAGACTTTCTGATTATGTATTTTATTGCTTTGTATATCTTATCACTTTTTTCATCTGCAATTATCTCTGTATTAATACAAACTGCAGGTATCATTTTATTTAGACCATAAGTTTCTATTTCTTTAGAGGATGAATACAATAAATACTTAAATTTGGGGAAAGATAAATTTTTACTGTAATCTTTTTCCCATATCGTTTGTAAATTTACAATATAGATCTTATTACTGTTAAGACATTCTCTAAATACCAAGCGCCCATAGCGGTTCACAAGTTCGCCAATTATATTATCCGAAATCTGAAAATAACCTTGAGCAAATAAAGTTGATGGGCGCATAGCAAAAGGAGAAAAACCCATTTTAGATGTGTAATCTTTTTGAATTAACAGTAATGCCGTTTTTACTTTTGCAATCAAATCGTCCTGAGAAGATTCTCTCGGTCTTTCAAATATATAAGTAAAGTTTTCAGCATCTACAAGCATTTCATTACGTTTCTTGGATAAATATATATTTCTTGTGTTTTCATTTTCCAATTTCATCTGAAAAAGTTCATAAACCTTTTCAATAACCTTTATTAATTGATATTTTTTAACGGTAGATAAGCCATGTAATCTGTTTATGTGTTGAAAATCATTTTTCATGTGAGAATATATAGCTTCTCCTTTTATATTAGGATCTCTGGCCGCTCTGCCGATTTCTTGAACATAGTCGCAGACATTTCCCGTTGGTGCAAAATGGCATACAATTTCTATATCGCTTATATCAATACCCATTCCAAATGCTTTAGTAGCAAGCATTACCACTTTTTTTTGAGTTTTAAACAATTGCGCATTTTCTTCTTTTTCTTCTGAGGGCATAGGTCCATAGTATTTAGTAACACAATTGGCAACATCCATTACTTTACAATAAGTATAAAACGAATCAATAAGCGAAATATTGGGGAAATAAATTAATGTCTTTTTGTCCAGTTTAATAACCTCTAATAAAGCATCAAATTTATCTAATTGATATTGTGCTCTCTGTTTTATTGTAGTTAGTTCTGATATTTTAATTTCAATATCATCTCGCTTTACATACCCTAAATATGTGATTGGTTTTCTCATATTCAGGCTGTCTAAAGTTTCTGTGTACATATCTTCTATACCGCCATATATGGCAGTTGCCGTAAAAGTTGCAATCACAAACGGATGATGTAAGCTTTTTTGTTTTTTCCTCAATTTTTTAATATAATCACCAAGATACCAATAATCGGGTCTGAATTGCTTGCCCCAAGTTGTAACAATATGTGCCTCATCAATAACAATTAAACCTATTTTTCTGTCGCCTATAATTTGGGAGATATCACTTCTTGCTAAAAGTGATTCAGGTGAAAGATATAAAATATGGCAGTCTCCATTTTTAATATCTTCCATAATTTCTTCTTTTTCTACTTGTGATATATCCGAATTTATTGTTTTTGCATATTTATAAGAAATTTTTTCCAAATTTGAAATTTGGTCATTCATTAAACCTATTAATGGCGATATTACAAGAGTTACTAAGCCTTTTTCAGCTAAATACATAGCTGGAATTAAAAACATTGCGGATTTTCCCGCCCCCGTCGGAGCAGTGACAAAGACATCGCTATAATCTGCATTTTTATCTTTAATAACCATTTCAACTTGATCAACAATATCGCTTATGATTTTTTCTTGTGAAACATATTCTACTGTTTTTTTCCCCAGTTTAAGATCTTTTTGATTATATACTTTTAAATTTCTAAAACTTTTATGTCCCCAATATTCTTCCAAAATTTCTTTAAATCTCGGATTTGCTTTATATTCTTTGTTTTCTTGTTCAATATTATATAAAGACAAATTTGAAAAATTAGTCTGAATTAATTGTATTTTTTTCTTTAAACTGTCAATATTACCCGTATAACTTTCAATATTTATTGCCGGTTTTTCTTTTGTATTTATAAGTTTTTCAAGAATAAATAAAAAATCATCGGGTTCTTGTATAATTGCGATTTCTTTTTGACTGTCCGAATTTATTGTTTCGTAATTCAGTTCTTGTAAATTATCTTCTTCAAAAAGGTTTATGTTTGTAATTTTACAGCTTTTCAGCTCGCTTTCATCGTTATACCTTACAAAATATAATTCATTTGCTTGTTTTAAGTTTGAATATATTTTAGTATATTTTTCTCCGTCATAAATTTGAATATTAGATATATTACCTTCCGTTTCATCATCAAAAAAATCTTTTAATTGAGATTTTATATCAGCGGGAATATTTACATTTAAAGGATAAAAGTTATTAAAAATATTGTTATTAATTATATAAATACTGTCATATTCGTCTTCTATAAAATTATATAAAAATAAAAATTCTTCATACGATATAAGTTTAACGTTTGATTTATATAAATTCATCCATGCTTTTGTAGTGCCTGTTTGAAATAAATTTTGTAAATCTATATCGGCAAATCTTTTTTGATCAATTCCTTTTAAAACAATTATGCAATTATCTTTTGTTTCAATTTTAGATAAACATTGCTCTAATTTTTCATTTATTATTTTATTCATTGGGGGCCTCTTGTTCAAATATGTTAATTTGTATATTCTTTTATGTGTTCGTTGCTATTTGAATTGCGTAATTTGTCTATAGCTCCGTCTATAATTTGTCTGACCCTTTCCCTGGTAATTCCGAATAATTCTCCCACTTCATTTAATGTTCTTTGCCGCCCGTCATCTATTCCAAACCTGAGCCTTAAAACATCACGTTCTCTTGGGGATAGTATATAAAATATTTCAGCCATATCTTTCTTTAATAATTCATCGTTTATTTTTTTTGTCGGATCGGGCATTCTGCTGATAAGACAATTTGCATCGTCAGAGATGGTATCTAATAATGTAGTATTGTTATCATTATATGCATATGAATCTAAAAATTCAGGATTAAGATAATTCGATTTTAAATTCCTTACATCTTCTATGGTTTTTTGAGATAATCCTTCATTTTTTAATATTGTATCAATATCTTCATCGCAAGAGTATTCTGACATAATTTTATTTATTTTATTTATCTTTTCCCATTGATGAATCGGCAATCTGATTAAAAACCCCGTGTTCATAATTTCCCGGCGCAATACTTGATTTATCCAAAATGTTGCATAGGTAAGCAGATTATAACCTTCAGTCGTATCAAATTTTTTACACCCTTGAATAAAACCCATCGTTGCTATTTGATACAAATCATCTTCTGATAAGTTATGATTATAATAATAACTTACTTTATTTGCCTGTTTTATAATATATTTTTGATTTTTAACTATTAGAGCCGTTAAAAATATTTCTTTTTTGGTTCTTGAATATAGTTCTATCAGAAACTCATTGCTTTCGTGTATTAAATTGCAAACAAGCGATTCTTGATTTTTCTTTTTATTTAAAGACTTGTGTTTTAGGTTATGATTTTCTTTTTCCGTAATTGTTGTTTTGGGTTTTTCGGAATTCTCAAAAGGGAATGCGGTTGTACATGTATCATCTGTGCTTTTTTCGTCAACTAATTCTATGCCCGAATCTGCCAATAAATCGCAAACGGCATATTTTTCTTGAGTTTCTAATGAAGAGAAAAGATTATCAAAATCAGAATAAGTTAATTCAAATTTTGAATTAAGATGTGGTTTAACCGCTTTAAATATAAGATCTTTATTCATACACGTAATTCATTTTTTATATATTCTATCACAACAACATTACTCTTTACAATACAAATGTACTAAAAGCTAAGACCCCAACCTAAGCTTTTTTGTTACAATAGTTAATTTTCTTTTATTATTTGTAAATTTTTTTCAAAATAAAAACTTTATTAAGATATAAGCTTGTAATGGAGAAAGATAATAAATACGGGGAGGATTATATTATGTTTATTGATAGTACAAAATTCGATATTTCGGGAGCATCTGTTCAAAATAAATATTTTTACAACTATAATTCAGGCGGAGAACTTCAAGAAAAGAATAGTTATGATTCCGTTCCTGAATCTGTACTTGACAAAATAAGAGATATCGGACCCGAGGACTTAAAAAAGGATTCGGAAGAAAAAAATAGTTATGATTCCGTTCCTGAATCTGTGCTTGACAAAATAAGAGATATCGGACCCGAGGACTTAAAAAAGGATTCGGAAGAAAAAAATAGTTATGATTCCGTTCCTGAATCTGTGCTTGACAAGATAAGAGATATCGGACCTAATGATTTAAAAAAGAAAAATATATTTGAAAAATTTATTGACCTTATAAAAAGCTTATTTCATAAAGACAAATAGTTTTACAAACGAATTATTGATATGATTGCAAAATAAATGAACCTATATGCGTTAGCTAATTATTTATGCAAATTAATTTTAATTATAAAGAATTATCCTATCGCTAAATTATAATTTTTTCCTGTTTTTTAAATTGCATTTCATAAAGAGCTTTGTATTGTCCGTTTTCAATAGACATAAGTTCCTTATGGTTTCCAAGTTCAACAACTTGACCCTCATTTATAACTGCAATTCTATCTGCATTTTGTATTGTTGAAAGTCTGTGAGCAATTACAAAAACAGTTTTATCTTTCATTAAGTTGTCAATTGCTTTTTGAACAATTGCTTCAGATTGATTATCTAAGGCACTTGTTGCCTCATCAAGTATTACAATTGAGGCATTTTTAATGAAAGCACGAGCAATTGCAATTCTTTGTTTTTGACCGCCCGATAATAAAACACCCCGTTCTCCTATATATGTTTCAAGCCCTTTTTCTAACGTTGAGATAAATTCATCTAAACATGAACTATTTACTGCCAATGCTAATTCTTCATCTGTTGCGTTTGGTTTCCCCATTAAAATATTTTCTTTAATTGTTCCAGCAAATAAGAAATTATCCTGCAAAACAATAGAAATATTTTGCCTTAATGAACGTATTTTATAATCGGAAATATCAATTCCGTCAATTTCAATTTTACCCTCTTTAACTTTATAAAAACGTGGGATTAAATTAACGATTGTGGATTTGCCGCCACCTGAATTCCCGACGAGTGCTATTGTTTCACCTTTATTTACGGTAAAACTTATATTTTTTAAAACAGGAACTCCTTTTTTATATTCAAAAGAAACATTATCGAATGTAATATTATCCTTTATTCCCTCAAAAGTTATTGCATCAGATTTATCAACAATATATTCTTTTGCATCTAAATTTTTCATTACTCTTTCTAATGCTAATAATGAAGTCTGCATACTCTTTACGTTACCACCCAAACCTTTGATCGGAGTATAAAGCATAATTAACGCAGTGATAAATGAAACAAAATTACCGCTTGTAATTGTACCGTTTTGAATTAAAAGACTTCCGTATCCGATAGCTAAACCGATCCCAACCGATACAATAATATGCATAATAGGAGATATAGAGCCTGTTTTTTGAGTTATTTTCATTTTTAATTTGAACAAATTATCAAGTTGATTTTCAAATTTACTGTTTTGAATATTGTATAAATCATATGCTTTTATAACCTTTGAACCATTATAGGCTTCGTTATAAGAGGTTATTACTTCGGCATTTCCCGATTCTGATTTATTTGTAACTGATTTAATACGAGATTTGACTTTTGATAATGGAATTAAGGCTAAACCGAGTATGAATACTGCAACAATGGCAAGTTGCCACGAGTTATAAATCAAAACTCCTATTAAAGAAATTGAAGAAAAAACTCTTGAAACTATCATTTTAATACTGCCAAGTAAACCAC
>CANQAL010000054.1 GCA_947589255.1 Candidatus Gastranaerophilales bacterium
ATCACCTCGCAAAAATATATTTGCGAAGTTAATTTTTACCTTATTTTTTAATAAATCAAAAAGCTCTAAAACATCATCAATATACCGCGGGGGGGGGGATTTAGAGTGTTAAAAATTTCTCTATCACTATTGATAGAGCGCCCTTTTAGCCGTAAATCTTTGATGTAATTTTGATTCATAACATCTTAATTATAAATTATTTATTTTACTTTTTCAATATAATTTAAAGATAAATTTAATACAAATTAAGAGTACAAAATTCTTTATATGCGCAATATTGGCAAGTTTTTTCAGATTTTTCGGGCGGATTGAAATTCAAATTATCAATACTTTTATAAGCATAAGAAATCTTTTCTTCTATTATTTGATTATCTTCTTCAGTCAAATTTATATAAAAATTTTTAGTAAAATCTTCCACAAATAACAGCCCTGCCCGTGTAACTTTACAATTTGGATTAAGTTTCTCAAATGTATACTTATAAAACCTTAATTGATTTAAATAGTTTTCATTTTCACCGCCATCAGATATACTTGACTTTGATTTTGCACTGTTTGTTTTATAATCATACATTTCATAAGTACCGTCTGAATTTATTTCAATTCGGTCAACGTAACCCTTTAAAAAATGATTACCAAAAGGAACATGATCTAAATTAAATTCGGTTGCATATATTCTTGAAACAGGTATCTCAATGAATTTAGGATATAATAAATTAAAAGATTTTATCCCTCTTTCTTCAAGCTCGCTCCGTTTTTGTGCCGTGGCAAATTTTTGAAGATTTAACCCTTTTTTAAAGTTTTCAATTACTTGATTTTTATCAGGATATCTGCCTGTTTGTTTTGCCTGTCTTACCGTCAATTCCAATGCTTTATGGAAGGCAGAACCATATGATGCGGCATCTGATGCACTTTCATACACCGGTATTTTTAAAAGATTTGAATACAAAAACTGTCTCGGACAATTTAAATAAGTATTTAATGAACTCGGGCTTAAGCTAAAATCTTTTATTATTGCTTTCAATTCTCCTAAATACAAAGAATTATAATCAAAATCCGCCCGTTTTACCGATGCATACAACTCTTTCAAATACTCTTCATTTGAAAATTCGTGTTTATACATTTCAATAAGATTTTCATCATCCGTAATATTTGATATGTAAGAAGTCATTTCTTGAGGCGCACCGTCTATAATATTAGAAAATGACAACATTAAATAGTGTTTTGCTCTTGTCAGAGCTACAAATAATAATCTTAACTGTTCTGATCTTCTTGCCTTATCTATATCTGTTTTTCCACCGTCAGGCTCAATAGGAAGCCGTTTTTTGCTTGTATTACTTCTATTTTCCCATTTTTTTGAAATTAAATTAGGGACATATACATAATCAAATTCCCTGCCTTTTGAACCATGAATAGTTAATAATTGCACCGCATTTTGAGTATAATCTTCTTTATCTATTAAAATAGGGATATTACTTGAAAACGATGTTTCTATATGATTTATAAAATCAGATAATGATACTGTCGGATTTCTATCCGTAAGCCCTTGAGCTTCATCTATAATTTTCTTTATCGCATATATGTTATCTGTTTTATTGACATCACAATTAATAAAATATTCTAAAATTCCTGTTTTATTTACTGTTTCTATTATCAGATTTTTAATATTTTCAGAAGATTTCAAATCTTTTAAATAATTAAAAGTATCAATAAATTTTTTGACTTTATCTTTATCCTGCCAGCTGTGAGTTTCTATATTTTCATATATATTTGTAATTAAATCTTTATGATTATATCTGTTTTGTTCTAAAAGAAAATTATAGTCTTTAGGATTAAAATCAAACGGCTTTGATAACAGCAATGCAAACATTTTATCTGCATATAATGCATAATTTTCCATAGTCTGAAGATAAAAATAAATTAAAATTGAAGAACGAATATCAAATATACTTTTACTTACTTTAACCTGATATTGAATATTTTCAGCTTCAAGAAGTTTTGCAAAATTAGTGAGTTCATTATTATCTCTTGTTAAAATTGCAATTTTTGATAAATCCTTTTCACGGTTGTCGTTGATTGGGAAATCATCAGAATTAATTTGTCTTTTTATATCCGAAATTATAAAATTATTTTCCTGCTTTATATCACTAAAGGAATGAATTTGTACTTTTTTATTCAAAGGAATTATTTTAGGATTTTTTGCAGTAAGCCTTTTGGAAATATTATACTTAGAAAAATCCTTGTTAAATTCAAGTCTTGTTTCATCTTGAGAAATTAATTTATAGCTAAAATCTAAGATATTTTGTGTTGATCTGTTATTTTCGTTAAGGCAGATAACTTTAGTTTGGGGAAATTTTATTAAAAACTTTTGCAGAGTATCAGTTTTTGCGCCCTGAAATTCATATATAATTTGATCATCATCCCCGACAACAAAAATATTACAACAGTCAGCACCTTCAGCTAATTTAAAAACAATACTGTTTTCGGAATAATTAGTATCCTGATATTCATCAACCAGAAAATATTTATATTGCGATGAAACTCTTTTTAAAAATTCCGTATTGTTTGTAAATGCTTCCAGAACAAGAGAAATCATATCATCAAAATCAATAAAATTATTTTTCTTTAAATTAATATCATAGGCTTCATAAATATCCCAAGCTTCTTTTGCTTTGCCTATTTTTCTTTTAAGTGATTCTATTTTATTAATAAATGTAGGAACGAGCCTGCCTTTTTGCTCCCGTTCAATATACTCGATATTTAATAAATCTAACTGCCCCTGCCAATCAGGATGAGTATTTAATGTATTAAAATACTCCTCTTTAGTTATTTGACTTGATTTTATTTCTTTAACAACATCTATAAGTTCGGGGATAAAATAATAAGCATCACCCCATTTTGTTCTGTAAAATTGCGGATTAACAATATCAACCGCTTCTTTCATAAGTGTTCTTTTTGTAATTTCATCGATTAAACTAACCCCGTTTAAAAGCTCGAATTCTTCCGGATTATTTTTAATAATTTCATTACAAAAAGCATGATAAGTATTAACGGTAATAGCAGAAGCCCTGGCACCGATTTCAGAAACCAATCTGCCTTTCATTTCATTAGCAGCTGCACTTGAATAGGTTAAACATAAAATTGAAGAAGGATTAATTCCACTATCCAGCATATATTTAACTCTATGAATAACAGTAAAAGTTTTACCCGTACCGGGTCCGGCCAAAACCATAACAGGCCCGTTTATTGTTTCTATACATTTTTGCTGTTTTAAATTCGGAACTATTTTTTTTAATTCTTGTTTTGTTTCCATAATATACAATATTATATACTTTAATCAAATAAAGAAACGGAGAGGGCGAGATTCGAACTCGCGGTAGAGTTATCCCCTACACAGACGTTCCAGGTCTGCACCTTAAACCGCTCGGACACCTCTCCATTGCTGTTACATATATATTAACGGATTAAATTTCTATTGTAAATATTTTTTTCTTATTTTTTAATATCTTTTTATTCTTTCATGTATAATGAACATTATGAAAAAATTCTTAATAATATTTTCAATATTTTTTATCGTTATTTCTTTATATATTGCATATTATAAAAATGATTGTTATAAAGTACTGAAAATTATATCACCTTTAGAAATATATATTGATTACAATAAAAATTTAATCCTGGACGAAAATAAATCATTTAAAATTAATAATATATACTTTGTTGACCGAAATTCAGATTTATTAAAATATCCGATTTTGAAAGATCTTAATGAAAAAGAAAAATTATTGCTTGACTATAATGCGAGAAAAACTGCACAAAATCTACTAAATCATAAATTCATAAAAGTTAAAAACGGAAACATTTTAATAAATAATGAAAATTATACAAATCTGCTTATAAAATCAGGATTTTTCTATGATGATAGCGAAATTTCTCAAAGAAATATTATTGAAACTATCAAGAAATTTAATTTTAACGAATATATGCTCTACAATACAAAAAGCAAAAAATATCATACTTTAGACTGCCCTGAAGCATATAAAGTAAAAAACTATAAAATTATAAAAAAATCAGAAATTAACGAAAATTTTATTCCCTGCAAAAATTGTATAATTAAAAAAAATGATTTTTATTATGAAACAGAAAACAAAAAATCGAACCAAATATCTGATGTCTTCAAAACAGAAAATATAAATATATATTTTATCGACTTAAACAAAATAATGAAGCCGACAAACAAATGTCAGACAAATGCTTGTTTAGCATTGAAAAATGAAATTGATAATACAAAAAATACACTGGAGCTTGCTATATACGGCATTGATAATCAGCCTGAAATACTAAATGCCATTATAAATGCTCAAAATCGGGGAGTTAAAGTCAGGGCGGTTTTTGATTATGATAAAAAGAACTTTAATTACTATAATGATACGGAAAAACTTCAAAAATCAGTACCTAATTATAATACTGATAAAGAATATGACCTTAATAACAGAAGTGCAATTATGCACAATAAATTCTTTATTTTTGATGATAAAAAAGTATTTACGGGAAGCACAAATATAACTTCAACGGGAATAACGGGATTTAATTCAAATATTTCATTATTAATTAACTCCAAAGAAACCGCACAAATATTCAAAAGAGAATTTAACCAAATGTATAACGGCAAATTTCATACACAAAAATGTGCTTTTCAAAATAAAAATATTTATATTAATCCTAAAACACAATTAACTGTTTTATTTTCACCTCAAGATAAAATAATAACAAATTACATAATACCGATTATTGCAAAGGCAAAGACATACATTTATATTCCGATATTTTATATAACCAAAAAGGAGCTAATAACCGCATTAACAGATGCTCATAAAAGAGGTGTGGAAATAAAAGTTATAAATGATGCAACAAATGCTCACAACAAATATTCAATACATAAAGAACTCAGAAATGCCGGAATAAAAGTTAAAACAGAAAATTATGCGGGTAAAATGCATTCAAAAGCATTAATTATTGACGATAAATATTCAATAATAGGTTCAATGAACTTTTCTAATAACGGCGAAAAAAGAAACGATGAAAATGTTGTAATAATAAACAATAAAGAAATTACTAAATATTTAAAAGATACATTTCTCTACCTTTGGAATAAAATTCCGAGCAAATACGAAAAATACGATCCGCAAGCCGAATCAACAGAATCAATCGGTTCTTGTTCTGATAATATAGATAACGATTTTGATGAAAAAATAGATAAAGCGGATGAAGGCTGCTTAATTCATTAACTTTCTATCGGGACCTTCGGATTTTTATATTTTTTATAATTTTTCTTCTTCGTTTTTTTATTTTTTGTTTTTTCTCTCCCTAATTTATCGGGATTATTTATAACACTTTTTTCAAAGGCAATATCAGAATTCTTTGTACCAACGAGCATTGAAATATTAAACATCGTATTATGCCTGATAGCATCATAGCCTATGGTAAATTTAGCATAATCAGGACCGACAGCAAGTAAAAGTCTGTTTTCCTGAATTAAATCAGAACCGGGCATATCTCTGTTCATAGCAAGAGAAGAAAGATAACCGACAGATAAATATTTGCACAATCTTAAACTTTCAATAATAACAAAGTTAGATCTGCCATATCTGTATTTGTCAAAATAAAACGGGGTATCTCCTGCTATTGCGGACTGGTAGAAAATCATAGATTGACCCCAAGGACCGATTCTTGAATTTAAGGCGGGACCTATTCTAAATATTCCAGAAACATCGCCTGAAGTATATACAGTTGCTGCCGTTTGAGCAACAAGCCCCGCTTTGAATGAAACATTCCCCTCTTTATTTTCATAAGAATAAACTGGTTTAAATGATTGGGTCATCCACCTAAATCTGCCCTCTTCCGGCAAATAATTATTACTTTTATCCGAAACATAATCTTTAAAAAATCCCATAGAATATCTTTGAGAAAAATGCAGTTTTAAATCTCTTATGTAATCATTTCTGGTATAATCTAAAGCCACTGAATATTTAGGTTTACGATATCCTAAAAACCACTCGCTTTGATTGGTTAATCTTGAATAATTAAGCATTAAACCGGGTGCTATCTTTTGCCTTCCTTTAATTAGTAACTCGTCTTTTGATGTACCATAAGCAACTTCTGTCATATTATAGTGATTTCTAAATCTTGCTATACCGCCTATCCCAAAATCGTTATCTCCATAAGTTATTAATGGTGCAAGCTTTAATGTGGAACCGCCCGGAACATTCAATACAACAGCGGGCCCAAAGTGCATTCCTAAATTTGATATCGAACCAAATTCCGGCATATTCGTATCTAAACTTGAATGTTCTTTATTAGAAACTATTCTGGTCGTCGGAATTGTCGCTATTTTATGATTTTTTAAATATAAATCTGCATTCTTTATTGTTACAACTTCATGTTCATCTTTTGAATCAATGTAAATTGTTTTTGCTTTTATAGAGTATACACCTGTTTCCGAACTTGTATTATTTATTTTAAATTGTCTTGAAAATATACCGCTTTGATCTACATAACTTGCAAATGATGTTGCACCAAATGAAATTGTGTCATTAGTTAAAACCTTTGCAACTCCGTCATATTCTTCTATTCTGTCCGAATATAAAAATGCTTCTTTTGCGGAAAGTTTTATATCATCATTTACAGTAACGGGAGTTTCAATCCATCCTTCAGGCTTAGTTAAATCAAGTTTAATAAAATCACCTTCCGTAACGGAACCCGATGAAACAAGAACAACATTTTCATTTGCTCTTAAAATATTTCTGTCATAGTTAAATACAATTTTGTTTGCACTTAATGAAAGTTTGCTTTTCTTTAATTCTATTTTTGCATTTCCGACAGCTTCTACTTCATATCTGTCTGGGAAATATTCCATATAATCAGCAGTAAACTCTATATCGGGCTCTTTATTATCTATATTTGAGTCAATTTTTGCCTTTTTTGTTTTATTAAAAGGCCATAAACCTTTTATATTAAATTTTTGCTCGCCTGATAATTTTTGTTCTGCCTTTTCCTTTTGTCTTTCCTTCTCCCTTTCATCTCTATCTAATGCTCTTGCAAGACTTGCATTATCCTTATATTTACGGGTAATAAATTTTTCTTCTTTTTCTTTTTTATTATTTTTCTCCTCCGGTAAAATTCCGGGTAAAACCTTCTTCTCTGTTACTGTTGTTTGCTTATTTTCTTCATTTTGAGTTTTCTCTGTATTTTCTTGTTTTTTTATTACTTCTGCTTCACTTTTATTTTCATCTGCTTTATTTTCGTATTTTATAACTTTTGACTTATTATCCTTTTTCTTTGATTTTTTATTTTTTAATAAATCAACAAGTGTATCATATTTATTTACTTCACCTTCAACCTGTTCGGGATTCAAAGAAGAATAGAAAGGATCCATTCCTAATTCCGCATCAAAATCGGCTGCCATCAGCTTTGACGGAAGAATTAAAATAAATAAAATTGTTATTATATATTTAAATTTCAATATAATTTCCTTATAAATAATTGTTTGGATTTTGCGGTTTACCGTTAATACGAACTTCAAAATGTACATGAGGTCCTGTCGCATAACCTGTTGTACCAACTAATCCGATTACTTGTCCTCGTACTACATTTTGACCTACGGATACTTTTTGCTTGGACATATGCGCATATAATGTTGTTGTAGGCTGACCCGTACAAGAACCGTGGTCTAAAATTACTACTTTACCGTAACCGCCATACCAGCCCGAATATATTACTTTTCCTGCATTTGCTGCTTTTATAGGAGTACCGTACGGAACCCCGTAATCAATCCCCGTATGGAAAATTCTGGATTTAAATATCGGATGTACTCTCCATCCGAAAGGTGAGGTAACTCTGCCGTGTACAGGCAATAGAAATCCGCTTCCGACAACAACTCCGCTGTTTTTTGTTGATTTTGAAATTAATGATGTTAATCTGTCTGATTGTTTCTTTAATTCCCTTTCAGACCGTTCGTATGCTCTTTTATCCTTTTGGATTTTTTCAATTATTGATTTATTTTGTTTGATTGTTGTTTGTATTGAAGCATTTTCTTTATCAATTGTTTTAATTAATCCCGAAAGCTGATATTTTTCATATTCAAGCCTTCTTTTTAAAAGTGCAATATTTTGTGCTTCTGTCTTTAAATTCTTCATTTTCTTTTTATCGGATTGTATTATCAAATTTTGATAATAAATTCTATCCAAAAAATCACTTATATTATCCGCCGATAATAATAAATCCAAAATCATTGTATGATTTGTTTTATATATACATCTTATTCTTTCTGCCGTGGATTTTTGTCTGACATTATATTCCTTTAAATATGTATCTAATTCCTTTTGAAGCTTTACTATATTTGTCTGCTTACTTTTTAATTTCTCTTGTGATGTTTTTATTGTTTTTTGGTTTTTCTCCAATTTTTGTTGATTTCTTGTAAGCTTATTTGTTTCTTGCCGCTCCAATTTTCTAAGCGAATTTATTTTATTTCTTATTTGCAGTCTTTTTTGTTCAACCTTTTGAGCTTGGTTTGAATTATCGGCATAGCTGAAATCTGCCATGACAAATATCATGGCAAATATAAAAATTCCGGCTATCATCCTTTTTATATTCAGCATTTATACTTCCGTATTTTAATTCATCATTATAAACAGCATTGAACCGAATGTCCAAAGCAGAAAACACAATGTTATTGTCAGTATTATTATTTTTCTGTTATTTCTAAAAAATTCCATCATCATATTCCTAATTATATTGTATCTATTATAATTTTACTCTAAAAAACATACAAGACAAATATATTAACCGTTTTTTAACATTAAATATATATTTTTTCAAATTCAGTTATGACTATATTGCATTTTATATCGTTTTTTTCAGGGAAAACATTTTCATACAGCAGTACAGACGGGACTAATAAAACTTTAACGGGGTTATGATTTAATGAAGCCAGAAACCTGTCATAAAAACCTTTGCCGTAGCCCAATCTAAACCCGTTTCTATCGGCACACACACAAGGCACAATTATTAAATCCAATATATTAAGGTTGTTTACCTTTTCATTAATCGGCTCAAATATTTTAAAACTGCCTTCTTTTATATTTTCTTTCCCCAAATATTCACATATCTCAAGATTTTTGCCTTTAACTCTGGGCAAGTACCATTTTTTAGATTTATCACAAAAACAGGGTTTAACATCAATCTCAAAAGGCAGAGGATAATAGCAAAGTACATTTTCGGCATTTTTATACTCATTTGAGGAAAACAAATTATTAATAATTTCTTTACTGATTTTTGCTAAAGGTAAAGTTTTTCTTAATTCAAGAGCCTGTTTTCTTAATTGTTCTTTCATAAAATAATTAAACCACAAAAAGAGGGACTTAAAATAAGTCCCTCTTTTAATATAAATAAAATGTTATTTAATATTTGAGAAAGTCCAAGCATCACTTGCAGGAGTTGTTGCAGCCTGATAATCCTGACTTGAAACACCGCCTTCATCGCTTCCGTGAGCTATCGGTTTATACAATCTGTTATAGTATTCAATAACCATTCTATCTGAGTTAAAGTAAGATTCAGCCGTTCTGATTGCCTGACGCATCATTGTTGCCCATTTTACTTTGTCATTATAGTATGTCGGGATAATTTGATTTTCAATAATATCCATCATACATTCATAGTCTTTTCTGTGTCTTTCTTCCCAAGGAATATTGTCATCAAGACCGGGGTATTCTATTGTATAACCGTTAATTCCGGGGAATGTACCTTCAACGGTCCAGCCGTCAAATGTTGATAAGTGTAAAGCTCCGTTTGCATTAGCACTCATGCCTGATGTTCCTGATGCCTCAAACGGTCTTAGAGGTGTATTTAACCAAATATCTGAAGCTCTTTTTAACTTACCGCTTAAATCAAGTTCATAACCTGTTAAAACAACAACATTTTTCATTGAATATGAGCTTCTTAAGATTTTATTGAACATTTCTTTACCGATAACATCATCAGGATGGAATTTACCTGCAAATATTAATTGAACTTTATTTTCATTTAACAGTTTTAAAATTCTGTTTTCATCCATAAAGATAAGCCAAGCACGTTTATAATCGGCAAATCTTCTTGCCCAGGTAATTGTTAAAACATTCGGATCTAACCTTTTACCTACGGTATTTGCAATAAATTCAAATACTTCTTTTTTCATTTCTTTTTTAGCATCTAAGAGAGCTTCAAGATTATCTGTTTTCATCCTGTCATCCTGCCAGTAGTGGAGGTTAACAGCATTTGTAATAGCCCTAATCGGGCATCTGCCTTCAACCCAGTTCCACATTTTATTGGAAACCAAACCATGAAGCTGAGATACTGCGTTAGCAAGTCTTGACATTCTAAGAGCCGCAACGGTTAAAGAGAATTGTTCTCCGCCTAATTGTACTGCTCTTTCTCTTGAACAGCCTGCAAAGAATCCGCCTTTTAATAAGTTATCTACCCAGTGAACTTCATTACCTGCTGCAACAGGTGTGTGAGTAGTAAATACAACTTTTTCTTTTACTCTGTTTAAATCGCCGTTATATTGATTTAATAATTCAAATGCGGCAGGCAGAGCATGTCCTTCATTTAAGTGGACACAATCGTACTTATAACCTATTTTATCTAACAGTCTTATACCTGCAATACCTAATACTGTTTCTTGTGCAATTCTGATTTTTTCATCGCCGTCATATAATTTATGGGATATTGACCTTGCCCATTCGGAGTTTTCTTCAATATCCGTTGTTAAATAATAAACAGGACAGGTATCAAATATACCGGGGTCAAGTTTATAAGCTTTTACTTTTACATTTTCGCCGTAAATTTCAACATTTACCGATTCATTAATGTCGGTCAAAAAATCGTAGTGTTTTCTGATATACGCAACTTCTACATTACCGTCATGGTCAATTCTTTGATTGTAATATCCGTATGACCATAAGATAGTAACACCGACCATAGGCATTTGAAGATATCCTGCGGAAAGCATATGCGATCCTGCCAAGAAACCCAGTCCTCCTGAATATGTTGCGATAGATTGATCAATTGCTATTTCCATTGAGAAATATGCTACATTTGGTAATCCCATTGGGTACTCCTTTTATAATCTGAACATTATTTACCGTCTAGTATCTTATACCAACAAGATAACAAAAAAGCAAGATTTTCGCCAGACATTTTCTAAATTATATTTACATTCATATTTTAAAATGTTTTAAAAATATTGTTATTACTGGATTTTTTTATATAATTATTTTATTCGGGAACTAAAAAATTTACAATTCGGGAAGGTAAAAAATGAAATTAGCGGTTTTTGATTTTGATTCTACATTAATGGAGGGTGAAACTTTAGAATTTATCGCCAAAGAATATAATCTTGAGCCGTTAATGAAACAAATAACAACAGAGGCAATGGAGGGCAAAATCGATTTTTTTGAAAGCCTTATAAAAAGAGTTAATCTTTTAAAAGGCGCAAAAGAAGAAAAGATTAAAGAAATATGCGAAAATCTTCCATATACAAAAGGCGCAAAAGAAACTATAACGGAATTAAAGAAAATGGGCTATAAAGTTGTGTGTTTTTCGGGCGGATATGAAACAGCCACTATCCCTGCCCAAAAGGTTCTTGGTTATGATGCACAGTTTTCCAATATTTTTCATTTTAAAGACGGTATTTTAACGGGAACATTAGGGGGAGAGATGATGTTCTCCGACAGCAAAGGCAAAATGCTTAAAAGATTGCAGACACTTTTAAATATTGATGAAAAAGATACTTTAACCGTTGGCGACGGCGCCAATGATTTAAGCATGTTTCAATATGCTCAAAACCGTGTCGCCTTCTGCGCCAAACCGATATTAAAAAAACACGCAAATATTATTGTTGATAATAAAGATTTAACAGAAATTCTTAACTTTAATTTACTTTTATAAATTCAATTTTGTTTAAATTTATTCTTTTGCGGGAATTTTAAAATTTATAAAATAATTCATTATCCCAAAAAGGAGTTTTAACTATGTTTAAATTTTCACACAAAAAATTATTAATTATTTTGACGGGTGTATTTATTTTTATGTCAAATACGCAATGTGCAAATGCAGATTTGTCTGACCAGATGTA
>CANQAL010000055.1 GCA_947589255.1 Candidatus Gastranaerophilales bacterium
GGCGGATTCATTGAAATAGCATCCATTATAACTTTGTTTAAAAGAGCCGTCGTTACTCTTTTTGTTGTCTGCTCATATACTTCTTTAGACAATTTATATAGATAAACTAATCTCTGCTTTGTTTTTGCACTGATAAATACTTTAGGGACATAGCTTAAAAATGGCATTTCAGCTTCAATTTCTTTCTCAAATTTGTTAATAGTTGAGGACTTTTTATCTTCAATCAAATCCCATTTATTAATTGCAAGAATAATTCCTTTACCTGCATCCACAATAGTTCCCGCTATTTTTTTATCCTGATCCGAAACACCTTCAGTCGCATCAATAACAAGAACGGCAATATCACAATTTCGTATTGCTCTAATTGACCTATCTACGGCAAATTTTTCAATACCCCAATCAACTTTAGCCTTTTTTCTTATACCTGCGGTATCAACCAGAATAAATTCTTCGCCTTCATATTTTACTTTTGAATCAATAGCATCTCTTGTAGTACCTGAAACATCGGATACTATTACTCTTTCCTTATTTAATAGTGCGTTTACTATGGAAGATTTACCAACATTAGGCTTACCGACAATAGCTATCCTTATATTTTCCAATTTTTCTTCATCTTTATGTCCGTACTCAAAATCCTTTGTCACCGCATCCAATAAATCGCCGACTCCGCCCGAACCGTGCAATGCCGATATCGCAATAGGTTCACCTACCGCTAAAGAATAAAATTCCGAAACATTTATAAATTTATCGGGGCTGTCTAATTTATTTACGGCAAGAAAAATCTCTTTTCCGCTTTTTCTTAAAACATTCGCAATATCGTAGTCAATAGGGTTTAACCCCTCTTTGCCGTCAACAATAAAGATAATTTTATCGGCTTCCTCGCAAGCAACTTTCGCTTGTGTAAAGATATTAAGCATTATCTCATCTTCATCGCCCGGAATAATTCCGCCCGTATCAATAACGGTAAATTCCTTTTCCATCCATTCAACATCAAAATAAATCCTGTCACGGGTAACACCGGCTTGGTCATCAACTATAGAATGTCTTGCACCTAAAAGCCTGTTTACGAATGTAGATTTCCCTACATTCGGACGTCCGACTATTGCGACTATCGGTTTTTCTGACATAATTATTCCCAATCACTACAGATTTATTTTAATACAAAATTTTTCCCATGCCAATTTATAAAATCTCAAAAATTTAGAAACTCTGAAAGTGACAGCTTAAAAGCTTTTGCAAGCTTATTTATTTTGGTAAATGTAACATCATTTTGTGCCGTTTCTATATTTCCTAATGTAGAACGGGGGATATCCGCCAAAAAAGAAAGGTCATCCTGTGTATATCCATATTGTTTACGCAAAGACCTTACTCTTTTTGAAAGTTTTTTTAATAACCGCTTGTCCATTTTTTAATTGTCCGCTATAATGACAAAACAACAAACTGTAATACGGACAAATATGTATAAAAAACTAATATTAATAGATTTAGACGGAGTTTTAAATACTTATAACGGTAATTTTGATGCGGAAGTAATATCCCCAATGCGGGAAGGCGCTTACGAATTTTTAGAGGAATTATCCAAAAATTACAAAATTAATATTTTTACGGCAAGAAACGCAGATACCGCAAGACAATGGCTGATTTCCAATAACCTTATTGATTTTGTGGAAGAGGTTACAAACATAAAAAGCAGTTTTGCCAGTATTATTCTTGATGACAGGGCAATAAATTTTAACGGAGATTTTAAAAAATCACTTAAAATTATTGAAAATTTTAAGCCGTTTTGGAAGTAAACTTTTATATATCTAAAAGTTCGGAAAGAGATATCTCAAGTGCAACAGCAAGCTGATTTACTTTTGAAAGAGTAACATCATTTTGCGCTGTTTCTATGTTACCTAAAGTAGAACGGGCAATATTTGCTCGGAATGATAATTCATCCTGAGTAAAGCCTTTTGAAATTCTAAGAGTTTTTAATCTTTTTGCAAATCTTTTTAACAGTTCTTTATTCATAATTTAATTCTCTGTTAAAATAACATGTCCTCAACCCGTCACACGGACATAAAATTTTACGGATTTAAATAATTATGAATTTATTTTTTCTTTTAGTTCGTTTATTTCATTTGCCAGATTTCTGTTTATTTTAATATCGGACTGCACTTTTTCGTATGAATGTATTATTGTAGTGTGTTTGCGGTTAAAGCATTCTCCGATATACGGAAAACTTTCATCCGTAAGCTCCCTTGCAAGATATATTGCGGTTTGCCTTGCGTTTGCCGTTTTTGAGGCTCTATTCGGACTTTTAATATCGTCAACGGAAACATTATAATAGCCTGCGACAATATCAATTATTCCGTCTATCGTCACTGTTTTTCTTTTTTCGCTGTATTTTATAATTTTTTTAACAATATCAACTGTTATCGGGAGTTCATTAATTGAAGTATAAGCGCTCACGGTATTAAATGCGCCTTCGAGTTCCCTGACATTTTTATTATAAACACTTGCAAGAAATTCAATCACATCCGAAGGCATTTTAACATTGTTATCGGAGGATAGTTTGGTTAAAATAGCCATTCTTGTTTCAATGTCAGGGACTTGAATATCCGCCAATAATCCCATTTGAAACCTTGTTTTTAAACGGTCGGGAGTATTTTCAAATTTATCGGGAGAACGGTCAGAGGTAAATACTATTTGTTTTCCTGTATTATGAAGTGCCTCAAATGTATTAAACATTTCTTCTTCCGTTCTTTCCTTGCCTTCTATAAGCTGAATATCATCTATCAATAAGACATCAGCACTGCGGTATTTATTTCTGAATTCATTCATTTTTTTGTTTTTATCGGAAGCCTTATCCAGCCCTTTAGCAAGCGAATTAACCAAATCGTTAATAAATTCCTCGGCTTTTATATATTTTACTTTAAGTTTAGGCTTTTTAAACAAAATATCATGCCCGATAGCTTGAAGCAGATGAGTTTTTCCAAGCCCCGAACCTCCGTATATAAAGAGGGGATTATACTGTCTGCCGGGGTCATTTGCAACGGCAAGTGCAACCGAGTATGCAAATTTATTATTTGCACCTACAACGAAATTATCAAACTTATATTTAAGGTTCAGCCTGCAATCAGACTGCATTTGTTTTAAGCCGTCATAACGGGAAGATGTTATACGATTTTCAAGATTTTTTATAAATTCCTTATCTTCTTCTTTTTTTTGTTTTTGCTTATTTTTTTCAATTTGTTTATGAAGCTGTTCATCGTATACAACTTTAAAATAAACATCTTTTCCGCAAACATTCGATAGGGCTTTAGATATTTCCTTTTGGTTTTTTTGCAGAATTTGAACCGCTAAATTCTGACCTGTTAAAGCGCAAAAGCAATTATCTTCAAAAGAATGCGGAACTAAAGGCAAAATCCACGTTTCGTAGGTTGTTGCGACAATAGTTTCCTTTAATATTGCAAGGACACTGTCCCATGTTTGCTTAATTAATTCGTCTTCCATTTCCCGATTATATTTTAGTTAACTTTTGTAGTAAGTCTTAAATGTAATTCTCTTAATTGGTCTTCCGTGGCAAGAGCAGGTGCATCCGTCATCAAGCATTTTGCTGCCGAGTTTTTCGGAAATGCTATAACATCTCTTATAGAGTTAGTTTTAGCAAGCAGAGCAACAACCCTATCCAAACCGAGTGCCAAACCTGCATGAGGCGGTGTACCGTATTTAAATGCATTAATCATAAACCCGAATTTTTCGTTTGTTTCTTCATCGCTTAAGCCTAATGCTTTAAATACTCTCTGTTGAATTTCGGAAGTATGTATTCTAACACTTCCTCCGCCAAGTTCATTACCGTTATAAACTATATCATAAGCGATTGAACGGCAGTGTTCGGGGTCAGATTCCATTTTATCAATATCTTCCAAGTTAGGCATTGTAAACGGATGGTGAACGGATACATATCTGTTATCTTCTTCGGAGTATTCAAACATCGGGAAATCAACAACCCATAACAGTGAATGTGCGTTAGGGTCTATTAAACCGAGTTTTTCGCCGAAATACAATCTGAATCTTCCCATTACATCATATGTAACTTTAGGTTTATCGGCAACGAAGAACACAACATCACCCGCTTGAGCATTTGCTCTTTGCTTAATTTGTTCAGCTTGTTCTTCCGTTAAGAACTTAAGAACAGGTGATTTAGCCGTTCCGTCTTCTAAATACATAATATTTGCAAGCGCTTTAGCCCCGAAGGATATTGCAAGTTTTGTTAAATCATCTATTTCTTTTCTTGAATAGTTTGCGATACCCGGGATTTTTATTGCCCTGACTATTCCGCCTTTATTCAGTGTTTCTTTAATTATTTCAAAGTTTGAATTTATTAAAATATCACCGATATCAAAGAGTTCTAAGCCAAACCTTAAATCGGGCCTGTCTGAACCGTATTTATCCATTGCTTCCTTATAGGTGATAACAGGCAGTTTTTCGGGCATTTCGTAATCAACAAGCCTGAATACTTCTCTTAAAAGCCCTTCCACCATATTCATAATGTCCTGCTGTTCAACAAAAGACATTTCAATATCCACCTGAGTAAACTCGGGCTGTCTGTCTGCTCTTAAATCTTCATCACGGAAGCATTTTGCAATCTGGTAATATCTTTCAATACCGCCTACCATAAGTAATTGTTTAAATATTTGAGGTGATTGCGGGAGTGCGTAAAATTTCCCCGGCTGAACTCTGCTCGGTACAAGGTAATCTCTTGCGCCTTCGGGTGTAGTTTTAATTAATATCGGGGTTTCAACCTCCATAAAATTATGATTATCCAAATATTCACGAATTGTTTTAACAATTTTATGACGAAGTTTTAAGCAGTTTAAAACTCGCTCTTGTCTTATATCAAGATATCTGTATTTTAATCTTAAATCTTCATTTACGCCTTCATCATTAAGCGGGAAGGGCAGGAGGGCAGCAGTTGAAAGTATTTCTATTGATTTTGGATATACTTCAATATAGCCTGTCGGCAGGCTCGGATTGTATGTTTCTTCAGGTCTTTCAGATACCGTGCCCGATGCTTTTATAACAAATTCATCTCTTAATTTTCTAAATACATCATAAACTTCAGGATTTTTTTGAGGGTCTGATACAAGCTGGAATAAGCCCGATTTATCTCTGACTTCGACAAATATAATTCCGCCCAAGTCCCTGACAGCGCTGACCCAGCCTGCTATTGTAATTTCTTTTCCTATATCATTTTTTGTAACTTCCCCGCATCCGTGCGTTTTCATTGATGTTGTTGTAAGCATGTTTTTTTCCTGTTTCTCACTATTAATATATTTTAATTTAACTCAAACATTTATTTTTTAAAAGCAGTTTATATTTTTCTTTTCTTAACCCTGACACCTTCAACCTCATAGACATTTTCAATGGCAATGAATGCTCTTGGGTCAATATTTTTAGCTATTTCTTTTAATTTCTGAACCTGAAGCCTTGATATAACGCAATATACAATTCTTTTCTTTATTCCCGAAAATCCGCCTTCCGCATCTACATAAGTAACACTGACGTCCATTTTCTCCATAATGTCTTTACCTATTTCATTTGAATAATCGGTAATAACAAATACGGATTTAGACTCATTTAAACCTTCAATAACAACATCCATGGTTTTATAGGCTATAAAGTATGTAATTATGGAATAAAGAGCATGCTGCCAGTCATAGACAAAACCGGCAATAGTAAATATAAAAAGGTTAATAACCATAATAATTTCGCCGACAGAAAAGCTTATTTTTTTAGTTACATAAATTGCAAGCACCTCAGTACCATCAACAGAGGCACCGTTTCTGATGATAAGCCCGACTCCCGCACCTAAAATCAAACCGCCGAATACAGCCACCAAAAACAATTCCAAATTTTCTATAACGCAGTGTCCGTGAAACAACTGTCCGAAGAATGTTACACCTGATGCAAATACAATAATGGAAAAGAATGTGGCAAAAACAAATCTTTTCCCAAGTTTTTGGAGTGCAAGAATAATAAAGGGAATGTTTATCCCAACGATAAAAACACCCAATGGGGTTGAAGTTATCGTATTTAATATCATTGAAATACCTGTAACACCGCCATCTATAATGTGGCTCGGGATTAAAAATCCCTCAATCGCAAATGCATATATCAATGCACCTAAAGCCAGAAAAAAATACTCTTTTATATAAGAACTCATAACTACCTCTAAAAAAATTATACAATAAAATCCGTTTATTGAAATGGATTTAATCAGAAAAGAGTTATATAATAAATTTATGCAAAATACGAAAGATGATGAAATAAATAAACTTGAACAGGCGCATACGGATTTCATATCCACAATAAGCCATGAGTTAAGAACCCCATTAACAAGCATAAGAGGGTTTGCGGATACTCTTTTATCTTCATATGATAAGCTCTCTCCCGAACAGAGACAAAAATTTTTGTTAATTATAAAAGAGCAGTCAAACAGACTTATAAATCTGGTTGAAAATCTTCTGACAGTGTCTAAAATGCAGGCGGAAAAAGATTTATTGGTATATAAAGCGGTTGATGTAATTCCCTTTATTGAAGGTGCGGTACAAATTATAAAAAATCAATATAAAACTCATAAATATATTTGCAGTTATGATAACAATCTGCCCAAAATACTTATTGATACTGATAAATTCCAGCAGATTTTACTTAATCTTATTGATAATGCTTCAAAGTATTCGCCCGATAATTCAACGATTACGGTAAAAGTCAGCCAGAATTTCAGTGATAATACACTGACAATCTCCGTAAAAGATGAAGGAATAGGCATAAAAGAAGAAGATTTAGGCAGAATATTTAATAAATTTTCAAGAGTTGATTCGCCCCTAACAAGGAAAATTTACGGGAACGGGCTGGGGCTGTATATAACAAAAACATTGACGGAAAAGATGAACGGCGCAATTTCGGTTGAAAGTTCAGACAAAGGAAGCACATTTAATATAACATTTAAAGCTGCCTCACCTGAAGATAACGGTATTAAGAAGATAAAAGAGTAATTATATGCTTGCAAAAGTTGTTTTAATTATAGATAAAAGAATAGAGCAATCCACCAAATATAAAAAAATACTGGAAAGTAATGATATAACCGTATTTACTGCTGCTGATTTTGCGGGTGCGCTAAATATTTTAAATGCGTTTGAACCTGATTTAATAGTTATCTCTGACAGTATAGATTTTGACTTAAAAAAAGCGCTCGGGCAGATAAGAGTTTTAACTTATAACACCCGCCCAACAATAATTGCGGTATCTAAATCGGATGATATAAAAGACAGAATAGACATTTTAGACTCGGGAGCTGATGACTTTTTAAGCGAACCAATTAACAGCGAAGAGTTTAAAGCAAGAATAAGCGCTCATATAAGGCGCAATTTTGAAAACTGTTTTAATGAAAATACCCTGCTTTTTAACTCTAAAGTAACATTTAAAATGATTAAAAGAGTTTTAAACAGCAGTTCCGAGTGGGCAATAATGCTTATTGATATAGATAACTTAGAGTTTTATAAAGAAATATACGGTGAACTTGCAACGGATAAACTGCTTCAAACATACTCAGCCATAATAAAATCCGCAACAGATAAAGAAGATTACTTAGGTCAGATTTCAAACGAAGATTTTATAATAATAACCGACACCGAGAAAGCCGAAAAGCTTAGTAATTATTTAGTTTATGCGTTTGATACGGTCGTATCAAAATTCTATTCCGAATCCGATGCAAATAGAGGATTTATATTTATGCATGGCGATGATTCCGCCGAGGATAAAGTCAATCTTGTATCAACAAGTATAGGGGTTATTACAAATAAATACAAAAAATATAACGACGTAAAACAGGTAATAAGTTCGTTAATTTCAACTCATAAACTTGCGAAATACAAAACAGGCTCAAATTATGTAATGGAACGGCCTAAAATCAGCGCAGATAATGCGGTAAAAGAAAAAGAACCCAATAATAATATTTTAATAGCCGAACCTGATGAGGCTTTATCTATACTGCTTGAGGCAACGGCAAGGCTTCAAGGCTATAATGTAAAAGTTATAACGGAATTTGATGAAATTTTAAGCTCTGCGCTTGAGTATAACCCTTCCGTTATAATTCTTGATGCGGGAAATTCCGACACTTTAAAGGGAGTAGAAGTTTGCAGAAAGTTAAAGTTTGATACAAAAAATTTAAAATCCAATATAATATTTACAACAACCGTTCACGATAAAGAAATGGTACTAAACGCAGGTGCGGATTTATACCTGCCAAAACCCTACGAATTATCGGTAATTTTCGGCTGGATTAAAAAATTTAATGATAACTATAATGAATAAGGAGAGATATATGCAGGTTAAAATTGAAAAAAAATCAATACTTGATGTAAATGCGGATGTAATCATTGTAAATTTGTTTGAAGGAGTAAAAACCCCGGGCGGTGTTACAGGAATTGTTGATAAAGCTTATAAAGAAATAATTTCCGATTATGTTATTAAAAAAGAAAAATTTGAAGGCAAATACGGCGATTTATACATTTTGCCTATTCCATCAGAGAATAAAACCATTGTTATAGCAGGATTAGGCAAACAAAAAGAATTTAATCCGACAAAAATAAGAAATTTAACCGCAAAAATCGTAAGAATATTTTCTAAGGTAAAATCTGCAAAAAAGATAGTATCCATATTGCATGGGGCAGGAATAGCAGGATTATGCCCTCAATTATGCGCCCAAATGATAGCGGAGGGTGCTATTTCAGGCACTTATTCTTTTGACAAATATAAAACAGAAAAAAAAGAAAACAATATTAAAGAATTTATTATTGCGGAAATTGATAACGAAAAATTTAAAAAAGCTAAAAAAGGTGTTGAATACGGATTAATAACAGCTGAATCCGTTAATAATGCAAGGGATTTAATTAATGAATCCTCTCAGTATTTATACCCTGAAACACTTGCAGCATATGCAAAGGAAAATTCAGGTGTAAAAACAACCGTCTACAATAAAACACAAATTAAAAAAATGGGAATGAACGCATTTTTAGCTGTCGGACAAGGCAGTGTACATGAGCCGAAACTCATTCATATGGAATATAAACCCGAGAAAAAAGCGAAAAGGAAAATCGCAATAATAGGAAAAGGTATCACTTTTGATGCGGGCGGATTAGACTTAAAACCGCCGTCATCAATGCTGACAATGCGTGACGATATGTCGGGTGCAGCCGCTGTCATCTGCACAATGCAGGCTATTGCAAAATTAAAACCCGCTGTTGAGGTGCATGCAATAGTTGCGGCTTGCGAAAATATGCCTTCAGGCAGTGCATATAAACCCGGGGACGTAATCATTTCAAAAACAGGCAGAAGTATTGAAATTGATAATACGGACGCAGAAGGCAGAGTAACTCTGGCAGACGCACTGGCTTATGCGGAAGAATTAAAACCTGATGTAATAATAGATATAGCAACACTGACAGGCGCTTGTATGGTAGCACTTGGTACTGTTGCATCAGGTGCTATGGGAAATGATGATGCAAAAATCAAAGAATTTATTTTAAAGGCTTATCAAGCAGGCGAAAGATTCTGGCAATTACCTATGGATGAAGAATACGGCGACACCTTAAGAAGTGATATTGCAGATACAAAGAATACAGGCGGAAGAATGGGCGGAGCCTCAGCCGCAGGGGTATTTTTATCGAAATTTATAAAAAATACTCCTTGGATTCACTTGGATATTGCAGGAACAGCCTTTGTAGAAAGCACTAACAAAGAAGGTATAAAAGGTGCAACGGGTATAGGAATCAGAAGTTTAATAAAATATATTACAGAATAAATAAAATACTAAAATGAAAAAATATAAGATTTACATGACTTGAAATAATAATATAATTTTCTTAACGAAGTAAACGGCACAAGCAATTCTCTGTTTGAGCCCGATAGGGCGAGTTAGAATTGCTTTAATACTGAGTTAAAGAAAATAATTATTATTGAACGGAATGTAAATTTTATATTTTTCATCAATAATCAAAATATAAAAATAAGGGTGACGATGTATAAAATAATAAAAAATGCACTTACAAAAGAAGAAAATGAGATTTTATTAATTGAAACCGAAAATATAAAATATGACAAAACCATACTTATAATCGGTGTATTCCATGGTGAAGAACCCCAGGGTGAATATTTAATAAAAAAATTTTTAAAAACAGACCTTAGTAATATAAAAAATAAATTATTGATTGTTCCCTGTTTAAACCCTGACGGGATGAAAAAAAATCAGCGACAAAACTCAAACGGAGTAGATTTAAACAGGAATTTCCCGACAAAAAATTGGACAATAAGCGAAAATAAAGAATATTTTGGCGGTAAAACCCCTGCAAGCGAAAGTGAAACAAGATTTATGATAAATATTTTATATAATTACCAAATCGATGCGATACTTTCAATCCACGCACCGTTCAAAATAGTAAACTATGACGGACCCGCAAAGGAGCTTGCCGAAAAAATATCACAAATAACAAGCTACCCTGTTCAGGCGGATATAGGCTACCCCACCCCCGGAAGTTTCGGAAATTATGCGGGAGTAGAACGCAATATACCTACAATAACACTTGAACTGCCCGAGAATGAATCAAACGAAAATTTGTGGCAGACAAATAAAGGGGTATTTGATTACCTGGCTAAAGAGTTTTAAGAAATAGTTACAATAATATTATATTTTCAACTTTTATGATATAGTTGAAAATACAATCGGATAAAGTATCTAAGAAAAGGAAAAATTAATGATTTCAGTAAATGATTTAAAGACGGGTCTGACCCTTGAAATAGACGGCGGACTATGGAATGTAGTTGAATTTATGCACGTAAAACCCGGAAAAGGCGCTGCATTTGTAAGAACAAAACTTAAAAATGCAGAAACAGGCAACGTTGTTGAAAGAACCTTTAGAGCAGGCGAAAAAGTTGCAAAAGCTACATTAGATAAAAGAGATATGCAATATCTTTATAAAGAAGGTAACGACTATGTAATGATGGATTTGGAAACATACGAACAAATCACTGTTGCAGCTGATAAAATCGGGGACGGAGTTAAATATTTAAAAGAAAATATGAACGTAGCAATACTTCTCCACGGGTCTAATATAATAGGTGTTGATATACCAAACTTTGTAGAACTTGAAGTTATTGATACTCCGCCTGCAGAAAAAGGAAATACCGCACAAGGCGGAACAAAACCTGCAACCCTTGAAACAGGCGCAGTGGTTAACGTTCCTTTCTTCGTAACTAACGGTACAATCATAAGAGTTGATACGAGAACTAACGAATATTTAGACAGAGTCTAAGGATTATACAATGAAATTTGATTTAGAATATTTAGAAAAATTAGCCAATATAGTATATGAAAATGACTTATCCGAAATAACACTGGAGGATGAGAAACAGGCGGTAAGTTTTAAACGAGAAAAACAGACTGCTGTTATGCCTCAAATACCAATAGTACCGCCCACAACAGTTACTTCTCAAATCCTTCCTTCAACTGTTCAAAGAACAACCGAACAAAAATCGGAAGCACAGCACAAAGGTACACCGATAAAAGCACCGATGGTTGGAACATTCTATTCTGCTCCTTCGCCTGATGATGCACCATTTGTAAAAGTTGGAGACACCATTGCTACAGGTCAAGTCATCTGCATAATTGAAGCTATGAAATTAATGAACGAAATTGAAGCCGAAGCTTCGGGGAAAATAACCGAAATTTGTGTAAATAACGGCGACAGTGTTGAGTTCGGACAAGTGCTTATGTATGTAGAATAAACATAACCATAAAAATATTATTTACAAAAAGACTCAATTTTTTGAGTCTTTTTTATATCTAAAATCTGAAATATATAAACGGATTATATATACCTGCTGCTTCTTTAAATATGGGCGGGCAGTGGGGGTCTTGGAATTTCCTCTCTCGCGGGCAAGTGTCTCATTCCGCTTCGCTTGTCATTCGGCTTGCCCTCTCTTATTCGAACTCTTTCGCTTCGCTTTCTTCGTTCTACGGAAATTCCGCTCGAACCATTTACAAGGCTCCGCCTTGTGTGGGTTCTCTTCCCACAAAAAAAAGAAGCCTTATCGCT
>CANQAL010000056.1 GCA_947589255.1 Candidatus Gastranaerophilales bacterium
GTAGGGCTTGAAGTTGCACTTCAAACTCAGCCGAATATTACTTTAATTTCGGAAGAAGTTGAACAAAAGAAAATGTCATTAAAACAAATCGTTGATAATATGACTGAAATTGTTGCAAAAAGAGCGCAAATGGGTAAAAACTTCGGTATTGCATTAATCCCTGAAGGTTTAATTGAATTTATACCCGAAATTAAATCAATGATTTCAAACTTAAATGATACCTTAGCTGCTCTTGAAAATGATAATAACTATAAAAATGCAGAAGAAAATGCTAAATTTGAAATCATAAAAGGTAAATTAAATTCAGACGACAGCGCAGTATTTTCTTCGCTTCCCACTATGATTAAACAGCAGTTATTAATGGATAGAGACCCCCATGGAAACGTTCAGGTTTCTAAGATTGAAACAGAAAAGCTTTTAATTGAAATGGTAAGCGCAAGATTAAACGAAATGAAAAAGCAAGGCACATATAATGGTAAATTCTCGGCTCAATGCCACTTCTTCGGATATGAAGGCAGATGTGCGTTCCCGTCAAACTTTGATGCAGACTATTGCTACTCATTAGGTTATAACGCATTTGCTTTATTAAAATTTGGTTTAACGGGCTACTTATCATCAGTTAAAAACCTTTCCGCCAGCGCAAGTAAATGGGTTGCAGGCGGAGTTCCTTTAACAATGATGATGAATATGGAAAAACGTCACGGTGAATTTAAACCCGTTATTAAAAAAGCACTTGTTGAACTAAATGGCCCCGTATTTAAAGAACTTGAAAAAAACAGAACCTCTTGGGCTTATGAAGATAAATACATTTTCCCCGGTTCTATTCAATATTTTGGGCCCTCTGATGTTTGCGATATAACAACGGAAACATTAAAACTTGAAAACTCCGCTAAATTAACGGCAGTTTAAATTTGATTTATATAAAAATCAAAATGGGGTCATGTAATATCTGACCCCATTTTGATATTATTTTATTATAGTCAACATTTGAAGAATTAACGCAAAAATCCTGCATTTACCAAGGCATCAAAGCATGCATCCGACAATTTAAGTCCTTCTTGCATTACCTGATAAATTTTACCACCAACACTAATAAAGCTGCCTTCGATTGCTTGGTTGTTTTGCATATATTGTAATACTTCTATCATTTGCTTATAATCACCAATTTTGTCAAAATAAAGTAATATATTTCCACTCTTACTTTCAATTAAAGAACCAAATTTTGTCGGATCTTTCGTATAAGAAACTCTATCTTTAAATAATTCTATAAGATGCATTACATCATCAGTTCTATTTGTGTCAGAATTTATACAATCTCGAATTGCGTCGGACAAATAACCTTCAGTAGCAGCATCGGGATTTTCGTATATTTTTTTTAGTTTAAAATTTAGAGCTTTTTCTGGTGTATTTATAACAACAGGAGTAATTTTTTCGGGTGTTGAGCCTATATACTCGCAATCAAAAATTGTTTGAGACCCATTTTTGCTAACATTGTTGATTCTTATATTTGAACCTCTTTGAAGTAAAAATTCGCTTTCATTCTTTATATTACATACCGTTTTGTCAAATTCAGGCAGTCCTCTATATGATTCAACATCAATTGTTTTAGTACCTTTTGGTATTTTAATTCTCATTAAATAGCCGTCTTCTCCGGCGAATTCTTTAGCTATTCCTATATCACCGGTTGTTGACAGATAAGCATCTTCTGAAATAACATCTCCTGCTTTTAAGTTTTGTAATTTTGAAGAATATGCGGAATGTTGTCTTATTTTAATACCTCTATACAACATTTTATCTGAAGATGTCGGAGATGTACTTTCAAAAATGGAATCAATTTGCTCTATTTTATCAATAGTTGATTGTTCAGCCTGTCCGTATCTTAAAGATTGATTTATTTCTTGGTCGCTTCCATTTTTATATTGAGCAATATCAATAACTTGCTCTTTGTTAACATTTGTTTTTGATGTTACCGGTTCAGTCTTTGGCTCGGGTTTTGGTTCTGCTTTGGGTTCAGCTTTTACTTCTGCTTTGGGCTCCGCTTTTACATCTGCTTTAGGTTCGGTTTTTGGCTCTGCCTTGGGCTCCGCTTTTACTTCTGCTTTAGGTTCGGTTTTTGGCTCTGCCTTGGGTTCAGCTTTTGGCTCTGCCTTGGGTTCAGACAGTTTTTCCATCTGCACTTCTTCTTGGTTTACCACAGGTTTTTTTATCCCTAAATTTACTAAGAACTCACCGTTTGTAAAAGCTTTAAATGATTGACCTGCTGCTTTTGGAGCATTTTTGATACATGCACTCGTTGCTTCTAACGAGTTCATACTTTCAGCACCTTCTATACCAGCGCCTTTTGCGGCTGCTTTAGCTCCTGCAACAGAGCCGACAAGAACACTTGTTCCCGTTCCTATACCCTGCCATGCCTGTTTCGCCTCATCATCTGTTGTGGCTGTATGCGCTTTATATGCACTTACTCCAAGCTGAACAGCCCCGCCTAAAACACCTGCCGTAATTAATAATGGTGCTATTGCTCCGCCTGTTGCGACAGTTAAAGCACTAATTCCTGCTATTGAAGCAATTCCTATTACTAAATTTTTTGGTGATTTAAACATATTTGTTATAGGGGCAATCAGCCCTTTGCCGAAATTAATCATTTTATCTTTAAAAGAAATTTTCCCGTCATCTTTTGAATAATCGAATTTATCTTCGGTTAATTGAGTTTTTAATTTATAATTACCTGAAGGAAGAGTATTACCTCTGTTTACAACCGATTGGTTTTCAATTTTCTTAAATTGTTCCGGTAAATTTGTTGTATTAAAGTTTACGCTCATAAATCATCCTTCTTTCTGTTTTTGTTATGTATAAATTAAAAAATTCTCAGCAGAAAAAATTGCCTCAAACCCCCCCCCGAAAGAGTTTCAGCTATAATTCAATAATATATTATTTTTTTTAGATTTACAATTCTTAAAAATTTACTTCATTGTGATAATTCGTTTTATAACATCACTTCGTAGCTTTTCGTAAAATTTTTTCGGATTTTTTTAAATTTTTTCACAAATCAATAAACATTCTCTAATACATTGTTTATAAACAGGTTGAAAAAAATTATATCTGTATTTATATTCTGAAGTCTCCATAATTTTTTCTACCATTGGTTTTAACTGGTAAAAATCATTACAATTATGATATATACTCAATAATAATACAGGTGCTTGTGTTCTTATTGTTTCTTGTGCACCTCTTAATAAATTTGGTTCAAATCCTTCCACATCTGTTTTTATCAAACCTATTTTTAAATTATGTTTTTTCACATAGTTATCTAATGTTGTAATTTGAACTTTTTCATTTTCCTTATCAGAGGAAACACTGGAACCTACTCCTAAAATACCGTTGTAATTAATATATGAAATTTCTTCCTTATCACCAAGCCCCATATTTTCTATTAATACATTATCTGACTTATTTAATAAAATTGTTTTCTTACATATTTCAAAATTTTTTTTAGTAGGCTCAAAACTTATTATTTTATTTTTTGGAAAATTTTTACTGAAAACAATGGCAGAATCGCCAATATTTGCACCGGCATCAATAATAACATCGTTAATTGCATTTTTATTTTGTAATGTATTAATTCCGTGTTCGTACAAAAAGACAGAAGATTCAAAATAATTAACAGGTAAAATATAATCTTTCCATTTAAAATAATCTTCGCAAACTTCTATTTCTTTTTCAAATTGAAGCATTTTATCAAGTTCCTCAAGTTCTTCTTTTGTATATATTTCATAAGGTTTGGGATTTTTATCCAAGTCTTTTTTATACTTAAAAACTCTTGCATTTCGTTTTAGGATTTTATCCAGATTATTTTTTGCGGTTTCATCAAGATTATTGTACAGATTTTTTACCAATAATTTATCTTTAGGATTATTACTTTCATATATTGCTTGTATTTGGGGCGAAGAAATAACACGTTCAGAATTATTTAATTCCTTTATCAGTTTCAATATATAACGGTCAATACTGGAGCCTTTAATTTTTTGTTTTATTTTAAAACCTAATATGCTGAATTCTTTATGTATTAACTGTAAGTTGCCGTCATTATCAATATCATAAATTTTATTGGAAGAGAACAATTTTCTTAAACTTTTTTTAAACTTTGTTTTTACCCCCCCCCGAAAGAATATTTGCATTCACATCAAGACTATAGTTCATATTATCTCCTTTCACTCATAAATTATAATTATCTTACCTTGCTGAATTTTTTTATACAAGATAATGATTATATTCCTATTGTCTTAAGTCCTTCAAACTCGCCGATTACTTTGCATTCAAAGTCTTTACTTCCCATAGCCGTCATTTGAGCAAGTACTGCGCCTAATATCGCTTCTAATTGTGCAACGGGGAGCATATTAACGGGAAGTTCTCTCATATTATATTTAATCCTTAAAGTATCCTGCAGGGCTTTACAGTCTATAGGGGTTCTGTCTCTAAATGCATAGCAATTCCCCATTACTTTTTTCATATTGTCGGTATCAAAGCGGAATATATCAATGCCTTTTGAACTTAACTCTTTAAAATATTCACTTCCTCTTGAAGAAAATCTGTTCGTCCAATCTTCTCTATTTATCATTTTTTTATCAAAGTTTACCAAATCATAAGTTCTGGAGTTATATTTCCATTTGTGGCTGAGCATAACTTCATTTTCAGGGATTGAAACCATAATAACCGCATTTTGCTTTCCTGCAAAGTTATCCAGAAAATAATTAACATCACTCATTGAAAAGAGTTTATCAAGCATAATTACATGCATATTATTATCAATAACAGCCACGGCAGATTCAATAGTGCTAAGCCCGCCAAGCGATATACCTATAAATGAAACTTTTGAATTTTTATCTTTTATAATGTCCATAAATAAAATCTTTTATGCTACTATTATAAAGGAATTATATCGGAGAGTAAAATATGTTTACGGTAGATAAAGGAGAAATTTTAAAAGGACTTGATAATTTATCAAAACCGTCGGTGCTTGTAATCGGGGATATGGCAATAGATGAAATGGTATACGGCACAACTGACCGTATGAGCAGAGAAGCTCCCGTACTTATTTTGCGCCACTATAATACAAAAATTATTTTAGGTGCAGCTTCAAATGCCGCACATAACTTAGCAACCTTAAACGGAGGTAAAGTCAGTGTTATTGGGCTTTACGGTGATGATTATTATGCTCCGATACTTTTAAATACCTTTAAAGAAGCGGGAATAAATACGGAATATATGGTAAAATCACCTGAACGTGCCACAACAGTTAAATCAAGAATATCAGGTTCATGCTCGCAATCCGTTACCCAGCAGATTGTAAGAATTGACCGTGAAACAATTGACCCATTAACGGCGGAAACCGAAAATAAAGTTTTAGAACAAATTGAAAAAGCAATACCAAAACATGATGCCGTTATTTTATCGGATTATAATATCGGAATACTAACGGATAAAGTTATAGCAAAATCTATTGAACTATGCAAAAAATACAATAAAATCATTGTTGTTGATTCTCAAAAGGATTTAAACAGGTTTGAAGGAGTAACTTCAATGACCCCTAACCAGCCTGATACAGAAAAATTTGTCGGATTTTTTATTAAAGATAAAGAATCGCTTGAAAAAGCAGGAAAAGAAATGCTTAATAAAACCAAAGCGGAATCCGTACTTATTACTCTTGGCGGTGACGGAATGGCTTTATTTGAAAAAGACGGAAGCTATGAAAAAATCCCCGTTTTCAATAAAACGGATGTATTTGATGTTACGGGTGCAGGTGATACCGTTGTTGCCACATATACTCTTGCTATGGCTGCAGGTTTTAGCAAAAAAAATGCAGCAATCCTCGGTAATCTTGCCGCAAGTATTGTTATAAGATACTTTGGATGTGCAACAACAACAATTGAAACATTAAAATCCGTTTTGGATAAAATGGATATGCAATCATTTAAAATTAAAGTTTAGGAGATATTATGAAAAAATTAAAACTTACCGATTATTTAATAATACTTGGAATTGTAATCCTTGTTGCCGTAGGTTCTTTAGCCGTATTTAAAAAGAAAAATTTTTCAAATCTGCCTATAGAAAAGGAAGTTACGGTTAATTTTGAAGTTTTCTTTAGAGGTGTAACCATCTCAGGCGACAAAGCCCCGTTCGCTCAAGGCGAAGATGCTTTTATTACAATAAGAAATGTTCCTTATACAAAATTAAAAATTAAAGCTTTAGACGGCAGGCCGAGAATGGCGGTTGTTCCGGCTAACAATAAAGAAGGATTTACCGTTATTCCTGATATTACTACTCCTGATTTATATGACTTTGTTGTAAGACTTGAAGATAAAGCAAAGAAAACCCCTGACGGATATGTGGCAGGCGGAAACAAGCTTAAAATGGGTATCCCGGTTGTTATTGAAGGTGAAACATATAAATATTCGGGTACTATTTCTAACATTTATGAGGTTGAAGAAACTGAAAATCAACAATGAAACTTTTAAACTCCACTATATTTGATATATTAAATTCGGGATTAAAATTTATTCAGGAAAAACTTGATAATATAAGACAAAACAGCCTTATATTATCAAATATCGATTATTTTATTTTATTTTTTGTTATTTTAACTTTAGTCGTTTCAACCGTTGCGCAGACAAACTTTATAGGGATTATCTCTGCTTTTGTTCCTATATTGGTTATCGTTAAAATGTTAATAACAAAAGGCGAAAAAATCGAACTTGAACGGTGGAATTTTTATTTATTAATATACTTATTAATATGTTTGATTTCTAATTTCACCTCATCAATGCCTGCGCAGAGTTTTTACGGTTTTATGAAAACTGTAATATATTTTGCTTTTTATTTCGGTATGTGCCAATTTTTAAAGAATAATAAAAGATTTGTACCCGTTATTTTGTGTGCAATTTCAATTTTAATTAGCATTGAAAGTTTTATAGGACTTTTTCAAAATTATATTGGAGTAGAAAATATATCCACTTGGCAGGATACCAGCTATGTAAACGCAGAAGATATTCTATCCAGAGTATACGGAACTTTACAACCATATAACCCCAATCTATTCGGAGGCTGGCTTATTGCAGGTTTCCCTGCTTTAATCTATTTGTGCGGAAAAGCTATCAGCAATAAAAAGACAATATCGGCTTGTGTATGGGGGATATGTACTTTAATTTGCGCTTATACCGTATTTTTAACGGGCTGCAGAGGCGCATATCTTGCTTTATTTACAATATTCTTCGGTGTTTTAATTTGTATATATAAAAAAATTAAAGCATACACAGGGATTTTAGCGGGGCTTATTGTTTTATTCATTGCACTAAACCACGGAATTTTTAAAAGATTAATGTCTATATTTATTTTGAGGGGAGATTCATCTACCTCTTTCAGAATGAATGTTTATAACTCCGCATTTCAAATGTTTCATGATAACCCCATTTGCGGAATAGGTGTCGGGAATAAAGTCTTTAGAGAAATATACGGGCTTTATATGCTGTCAGGGTTTGATGCTTTAAGCTGTTATTCCGTTTTCCTTGAAATAGCCGTAGAAAGCGGAATTTTTGCACTTTTGGCTTATATTTTATTTATAGGCTCAATTTTAATTAACGCAGTAAAAAAATACATTAAAACTCCTGACATATTGGTATTTATATCAGCCATTTCAATTATAGCCGTTATGATACACGGAATTTTTGATACGGTATACTTTAGACCTCAAATCCAGTATGTATTTTGGACAATGACAGCTGTTTTAACGGCATCGTTAAGAGAGGATATTATTAATTCTGATTAACGGTTTCGGATAAGAAATCTTTGGCAAACTCATCAGCAATAACGGGTTTCCCGTATAAAAATCCCTGAACGATTTGACATCCGATATTTCTTAAAAACTGCGCCTGTTCTTCAAATTCTACACCTTCCGCTACCGTCAGCATATTTAATTGATTTGCCATATTTATAATATTTTGCAGTACAATTTTTCCTTTTGAATCATCAACGGTATCTTTAATAAAGCCTCTATCCAGCTTTAATATGTCAACATCAAGCTCTCTCAGCATTGTTAAAGATGAATAACCCGTTCCGAAATCATCCATTGAAATGGTGAAACCTAAATCTTTTAACCGCCCGATAACTTCCTTAAATCGTTCTTCATTGTTATAGCAGGCGCTTTCTGTTAATTCAAGTTCCAAATATTTTGGCTCAACCTGATATTTTTGAGTTAAAAGTAATAGCTCGCTTATAAATGCATCGTTATTCAAATGAAGTCTTGAAACATTTACGGATATCGGGAACAGATTTAACCCTTTATTTTTTCGCTCCTGAAGATATATACATGCCTGCTCCCAGATGGTTCTGTCCAGTTCAATAACAAAGCCGTTTTTTTCAAAGAGCGGAATAAAACTATTAGGCGGAATAATTCCTTTTTCGGGGTGAATCCACCTTACAAGCGCTTCTGCTCCGTACAAGCCCTTGCCGTCAAGGTAAAATTTAGGCTGAAGATACATTTTATATTCTTTATTATTTAAAGCTTTATACATTTCATCTTCAATGATTTTATCCTGCAAAAGTTCAACTCTGATGTTATCATCATAGAACTGATATAAATTTATAACATCGCCTTTTATTTTACGGCTTGCAATATAAGCTTTTTCGCACATTTCAGCTATGGAATTTGTCTTATCTTCAATTAAATATATCCCAAAAGAGGGAGTTAATTTAGAACTGATAACTGTTTCCGTATCGGAAATATTTTGTTTCATTTCCTTTTCATTGTATATGGAAATTTCATCTATTATTTTTTGAATAAAATATTTAACGATAAAATCCGGTTTTTCATATTTATACAAAATAATATATGAAGCCCCGTAATCCCTTGTGAGTGTGCTGTTTTCAGTAAGATTTCTTTTGATAATTTCATATATATCTTTTAAGATTTTATCTGCTCTTTCATAGCCGTAGAGTTCATTTATGGCTTTAAATCTTGCAATATCCATTGTTATTAGCGCATAATTTTCATCTTTATAGTTTTCGAGCAAATCATCCGCATCGATAATGAATTTATTTTTATTGCCTTCGCCTGTGACTTCATCGGTAAAAGCTATTTTATACATTACTTTTTCATTATTTTTAAATAATTTATTACTGTAGAAAATAATTGTAAAAAGCAATATACCGAATAAAATAACTATTAAAGCAATGCCTATGAGCAGTTTATTAACATGGAGCATAAGTACATCCAAAGGCAGAACGGTTAATACATAATTATCCGATTTCGCAATAGCAGAAAAAGCAGCAATATACTTTTTATTTTTAATCTTAAATACAAAACTGCCCTGACCATCCTTTTTAAATTGATTAAGGATATTTTCCCGTGTTGTATTAACAAATTCAATATCTCTTTCAAAAAAGTTAGAATTTAAACTTTCATCCCTAAGAGGCTTAATAATAAAGTTTCCGTCAACATCAACAACATAAGAAAATCCTTGTTTATTGTAGTTATTAAAGCCGAGAATTTTAATATAAGTTTCCGCATTAACCTGTGAGCCTAAAACACCTACAATTTTATTTGTTCTTTTATCATAAACTGGAACACCAAATTCATTAACATAGCCTGAAGGCAAAGAGGGTTCAAAAACGGTGGAGGCAAAAAATGAAGTTCCGTTTATTGCCCCGACAAACCTTGCATCATCGACTTTATAAGTGTCAGGGATTCTGCCTTGGGTTTTATCATATCTTATTGTTCTTCCGTTTGGGTATGCAAACCCGAGTTTTTCATAATCATAATCCGATATATGTTCTTTAAAAAACTTAGTTATTTCATCTTCCGTATATTTATTTGAACTGTCAGACAACTTAGCTGAAAGTATTCTCATTTCATTAATTGAGTTAGTTATTCTGCCCCTTAAATTTGAAGCCGTCTGCATTACACTTTGTTCCATAAATTTTTCGGCAGCAATAAATTCATTGGATAAAATATATCTAACAAAACATATCGCAAATATAATAAGAATTAGAGTTACAATTTCTGCCAAATTATATAATTTTGTTATTTTTTTATCTTTTTTAGGGTAAAATTTTAAATTATTCAATATTTATCTCCAATTTGATATATCTAAATAATAACCATTTTGGAGCTTTTAATCAATATTTAAAATAAAATATACTTTTTATTTTTTTACATTTGAATTATTTAAAATTTCATCAGGATTAATTTTTTCGCTGATTTCCTGCTCAGGTGCACCTGTTTGAGTATTTTTAACAGGTTTTATTGAATTTTGATTTTGCGCAGCGATTTGTTCAGATTTAACATTTTCTCTGGCATTTTGAATTACATCAGATAATTCCAATCCTTGAGCAAATGCCGTATTTATAAGTGTTATAAAAAGAACAAACGATAAAATTATTTTCCCCATGGTTCCTCCAAGAATTTGACACCGCGCGCAAGCCTTTGGCTTGCGCACATTAATTTTATTATCAAAATAACAAGCTTTTTTTAAACAGCTTAAAGGATAATTCCATATCGGTATTTTATTTTTAATATTTTATCAACTGAAATATTAATTAATTCTTCATCAATAATTTTATCATTAACCGCCTGTTCAATAGAATTAACAAGGTCAAACACGGGTTTATCCGCATTTCTGAAAATAAACAAATTAACCCCCGCATTAATCGCTTTAGTGCAAGCTTCAAAGGGAGTAAAGCCTTTAATTCCGTTCATTTCCATATCATCAGTTATTATAATCCCTTTAAAATTCAATGTTTTTATAAGAAGTTCTTTAATAATTTTTTCCGAAACGGAAGCGGGATTATCTTTATCAAGAGCGGGATATATAACATGAGCCGCCATAATTGCGGGGATTTTAGAGCTTATTGCCTCTTTAAACGGTTTTATATGGATCTGCTCTAAATCATTCAACGGTAAATCTATTACGGGAAGTGTTTTATGAGAATCTTTATCAGATGCGCCATGCCCGGGGAAATGTTTTCCGACTGTTATAATTGAATATTTTTCATACTCTTTCAATACAACTTTTGAAGCATTAATAACCTCATCAGGGTTAGAGGAGAATGCTCTTTCGCCTATTATCGGATTATTTATATTTGTATTAACATCCAAAACAGGAGCAAAATTCATATTAATCCCGTAATTTTTAAGTTCAAGCGCAATTTGTTTAGTCTGGTCCTGAAGATAGGATAACCCCATATCATAAGCAAATTTTGCGCTTAAATATTTTTTACCTTTATAGATTTTTTCCGTTCTTTCAACCCGTCCGCCTTCCTGGTCAATACTTAAAAATAACGGCAGGGAAGAACTGTTTTTTAAATTATTTATTGTTTCTTTAAATTGATTTTCACTATCTATATTGTGGCTGAAAAATATAACACCGCCGAGCCCATTAGAGAGCATACTTATAAAATATTTATTGGCGGTATAATTTAATCCTTCATATCCGCAGATAAACATCTGGTTTATTTTTTGTTTTAGTGTTAAATCTTTTATTTCCATATTATCTTTTTATTTTAAATATCCTGAACTCAGACGGTTCAAGTATTTCTATATCAATAGTTTTAACATT
>CANQAL010000057.1 GCA_947589255.1 Candidatus Gastranaerophilales bacterium
CAGGTGTTTTTATGAAGGACTTATGCTGCGGTAGCTTTTGCGCTACCTACCTCTCGTCGAAAGGTTATCAACCTTTTTCGTCGGCAGAGTGCCACAAGCCCTTTCTTTATTTAGAATATCATTAACATTTTCGTCGGTCAAGTAATTTTATTTATGTCCATTCGCTAATATCACGTTTGGAAATTCCCCACTCTTGATTTTCTTCCCGCCCTAATACATTACAGTATCTGCAAAAAGGTATTGGATTCTCAAAATATTTAACGACATCCTCTTTTTTACACTTATATATATTTATACTGTCGTTTTCAGATATCTCCATATCAGTTTTAAAATATTCGTTAAAGTGTCTTGCCGCCGGACATATCGGGCATTTGTATAATCGCCCGTTCTCTAAAGTCGTGCATACATGACCATGATAACACTTCTCATCCGATATTTTTACGTCCTGACTGCCGGTTAAATCATATTTTGCTTTTAAAAATTTTTTTTCCTTTATTTCTAACGGCCTTTCAAAGTAAAACATAATTTTATGAGTTCTTATTAATTCATATATCCTCTGATAATTCAAATTTATGTTATATCTTGTTAAAATAATTTCTATTCTGTTTTTACTCATGCTTTTCCAAAACTCGGAATTCATTCGGTCAAGAAATATACCGTTTGTCCATAATTGTATATTTGTATTTTTGTATACATTCTTTCTTGTAATAGCTAATATTTTTGTTATTTGAGGATGTAACAACGGTTCACCGCCCATTATTCCGATCAGCCGTATATTATTAAAAAGCTTTTTCATTTGTTTTATATCTTTTTCATAAAGTTTTATATCAACAAATTCTTCTTTCGCTAAAGGAGAGCAATGGTCGCAGCTTTTACAATTTAAATTACAGTGATGTACTATTTCGTATAAAAAATATCGAATGCTTAGTTTTTTATCTTTGTATTCTACCTGCATTAATCTTTATCCTCGGTATTCAGATAATAATGCGGCTCCTATTACACCCGAAAAATCGCCAAGCTTTGCTTTCTCAAATCTTATTGATTTAGAAGGTGTCGGCAATGACTTTATTTTAGCAATTTCTATTGAGTGTTCATAAAAATAATCAATCGCATTCATTAACCCTCCGCCCAGTATTATTAAAGCGGGATTATAAAAATTAATTACACTGGCTAATCCTGATGCTAAGTATTCTGAGGCCTCATTTATTATCTGCGTTACAAGTTCATCTTTATTATCAAGTGATTTTTTTATCATGCTTGTTTTTATCGGCTTATCTTCTTTTAAATAGTTCTCAATGTCAGAGTGTCTGCCTTTTTTTAATGCCCCGATAATTCGTTTTTCTATGGCTAACCTTGAAGCATATGCTTCAAGACATCCGCATCCTCCGCATCCGCAAGAACGGCCCCCTATATCAACTATTATATGCCCTATCTCGCCTGCTGTACCTGTTGTACCATAACGAAGCCTGCCCTCTTGTACTATGCCTGAGCCTATCCCCGTTCCTACAAATATGCAAACGTAATCTTTTTCGCCTTTGCCTGCTCCAAAGTACATTTCGCCTATCGTTGCTATTTCTACATCATTCCCGAGAAAAACGGGTTTATTAAATTCTTTTTCCAATAGTTGTTTTAATTCTATATTATTTAAATCTATATTAGGAGCATTTATTATTATTCCTTTTTCTCGGTCTATCTGCCCTGCTACACCTATTCCTATATTATCTATTGCAGATAGCTTTACTTGTGAATTTTCAAGTACTTCATTTATTGAATTTATTATCTTTTGAATTATTTTTTCGGCACCTTTATCTTTTTTCGTTTTTTTCTTTATAAAAGATATGACTTCGCCTGTCTTTTTATCTACTATCCCTGTTAAAATCTTTGTTCCGCCTAAATCTATTCCGATTGAATAACTGTTCATATTTTATCCTTTTCTCACTTAAATTATATCATTCTTTAATATTTTTAAAAATAAATTTTAACTTGCGGGTTTAAAACATGCCTTAAATAGGGTATAATATCTAAGTAGATAAATTATGGAGGCAGAATTAATGCGCATTATTGTTAAAGGGCGTAACATTGAAATTACGGATGCTATTCGTTCGTATGCAGAAGAAAAAATCGGTAAGGTTATGAATCATTATGACCAAATCCAATCTATTGACGTGGTCTTAAGTGTTATAAAAAATCCTTCGGTTGCTCAAAGTCATACTGCTGAGGTTATTTGTAAGTTTATTTCTGGTTCGGTTAAAGCGGAAGAAAATGCCGAATCTATGTATGCCAGTCTTGATCTTGTTGCAGATAAATTAAACAGACAAGTTAAAAAATTTAAAGAAAAACAAATTTCAGGTTCTAAAAATGCTTCTATCAGAACTGATAAATTACCTGAAGAAGAAGCGGCTATTGAATAATCAAGTTTGATATTAAGAGAGTCCCATTTTGGGGCTCTTTTTATTTATGTAATTTTTCCTTTGTGTAATTAATTAACCCGCCGGAATTTATTAATTTTTGAATTTCGTCAGGGAACTTGTTACAGGTATATTCTTTTCCTGTTGTCAGATTTTTTACGAACCCTTTAGACAGGTCAAATTCTAAAATATCATTTTTTGAACATTCATCAGATAAATATGGATGTTCTAAAATAGGAAGTCCGATATTAATAGAGTTGCGGTAAAAAATTCTTGCAAAACTTTTAGCGATAACAAGGCTTATTCCTGATGCTTTAATTGCAATGGGTGCATGTTCTCTGCTTGACCCGCATCCGAAATTTTCCCCCGCAATAATTACATCTGAATTTTTTACTTCGTTTGCAAAGGTTTTATCAATATCCTCCATACAATGTTTAGCGAGTTCTTTTTCATCTGTAGTATTCAAATAACGGGCAGGTATAATTACGTCTGTATCTATATTATCAGAGTATTTCCAAACTTTAGCTTTTACCATTTTATTCTTTACAACCTATCTTATCTGTACTATACTATGATTATACATTACATGGTTGAAATGTTAATAGTATTACTAACAAAGGAGAATTACATGATGGAAATGATAGGCGAAACAGCAGGACAAATCTGGAATTATTTAAACGAAAACGGGGAAACAACCATCGCTAAAATGAAAAAAGACTTAGATTTAAAAGCAAACTTTGCTGAATTAGGCTTAGGCTGGTTAGCAAGAGAAGGCAAAGTTGAAATGACTAAAAAAGGTACTTCCACAAACGTTAAATTAGTTTAATTTTTTAAATATTTAATTAAAAGTCCGAGATTATTCCTCGGACTTTTTTTATTGTTTTTTTTTTGCAATAATACTCGTAACAGATAGGTGGGAAAAATGGAAACAATTAAAATAAAAGAAGAATATTTAAATAAAGCCGTAATTTTAGCAAGAGGCGCAGAAGTATTACCCGGCGGAATTGAAGAATTGGCTTTAAAATTACAAAAATCAAAAGAAGAAAATAAACCGTTAAGAATAAAACTTGGTATGGATCCCTCAAGACCTGACCTGCATTTAGGTCATACCGTTGTTTTAAGAAAAATTAAACAATTTCAGGATTTAGGTCATAAAATAATATTAATAGTCGGCGGCGGTACTGCCATGATAGGCGATCCCTCCGGCAAATCCAATACCCGCCCGAGTTTAACAAAAGAGCAGGTTGAAGAAAATGCCAAAACTTATTTTGAGCAGATTTCTAAAGTTGTTGATGTTAATAAAGCTGAAATTAGAAATAATTCGGATTGGCTGTTTAACCTTAACTTCGTTGACATGTTGAAATTAGCTTCAAAAGTCACTGTTGCTCAAATTATGACAAGAGATGATTTTGCTAAAAGATATGCAGAAAATAGACCCATTTCCGTTCATGAATTTTTCTACCCGTTAATGCAAGCTTATGACAGTGTTGTTATTGATGCTGATATTGAGCTTGGCGGAACTGACCAAAGATTTAATAATCTTCTCGGAAGAGAAATCCAATCCGCATACGGTAAAGAACATCCTCAAATGGTTATGCTTCTTCCTCTGCTTGAAGGTACCGACGGGGTTGTTAAAATGTCTAAATCCTTCCCTCAGCATTGTATATCGCTTACGGATACCCCTAATGATATGTACGGCAAATTAATGTCTATTTCGGATAATCTGATTGTTAAATATTTTGCACTTTTAACGGAAATTTCAAATGATGAATTAAAACAAATTGAAGAACAATTAAAAACTTCAAATCCGAGAGATATTAAAATGAAACTTGCTTATATGATTACGGAAATGTATAACGGCACACAATCGGCGGATGATGCTCAGGCTAATTTTATTAAGGTCGTTCAAAATAAAGAAATCCCATCTGAACTTCCCGAGGTTAAAATTGAAAATGATATTACTTTAATAGATTTTATTTCTAATTTTGATAAATCTTTAAGCCGAGGCGAAATTAAAAGACTTGCTCAGGCTGGAGCTTTAAAAATTAATTCCGAAAAGCAGGCTAATCCTAATTTCTTAATTACAAAATCAATACTTCCTGTTACAGTTCAATACGGAAAAAGAAAATTTATAAAAGGTATTTAATAAATGCGTTTATTGAAGAAAGTATTTTCTCAGATAAAAGAAGATATAAATACTATCTACGAAAAAGACCCTGCTGCGGAAAATCTTTTAGAAGTTTTATTCTGCTACCCGGGGCTTCATGCTCTTATTTTGCATAGAATCGCTCATAAGCTTAATTATTGGAAAATACCTTTAATCCCAAGAATAATATCAAATATATCAAGGTTTTTAACGGGGATAGAAATACACCCATCCGCAAGAATAGGCAGAAGATTTTTTATTGACCATGGAATGGGTGTAGTAATCGGGGCAACCGCTATAATAGGTGATGATGTATTATTATATCAGGGTGTTACCTTGGGCGGAACAGGAAATGAACACGGGAAAAGACATCCTACATTGGGTAATAATATTGTTGTAGGCTCAGGAGCTAAAATTTTAGGCAATATTGAAATCGGTTCCAATTCAAGGATAGGCGCAGGCTCCGTTGTAGTTGATAATGTTCCCGAAGATTCAACGGTTGTTGGAGTCCCGGGCAGAATTGTCAAACAAAAACTTTTAATACAAGGTCAGTTAATGCACAATAGAATTCCTGACCCCGTTACATGCCAGTTAAATAGGCTAAAATATGAGATAGAAGATTTAAAAGATGAAATAAACGAACTGAAAAAGACGGATTAATTAATCCGTCTTTTAATTGGTATTTAAGTTTAAGTTTTATAATATGGTTTATGGTTATTATTATTTGCGGATGATATTAGCAAGAATGCCTACTGCACCTACTGCAAGACCTACCCAACCGGGGCCGGGGCATAAAATACCTGCTGCGATTGCACCTGCAATTCCAAGCCCTTTGCATATATAGCCTCCGGCTTTTTTAAGTCCGTCAGTTGATGTTGTTTCATCCAAGTCGCAAATTTCTTTTAATACATCTTCTTGTGTAGCTTTATCTCCGTCCCAGTTTATTTCAAAGCCTCTTTCAAAGCTGTTTGCCGTATTTTCTCTGATAAAGTCTTCAAGGGTTTGACCGTCTTCTAAGTTTGATTGTATTAATTCTTTTGCTATTGCTTTTAATTGTGATTCATTTTCTGCAATTACCGCATATCTTTCTTGAGATGAAATTTCATCTAATAAAGCTTGGTATGCTTCAATGGCTCTGTCTTCTTTGCCTTCTTTTAAATATGTACAAACATTTGATATTTTTGTATTTAAAGCTGCATCTCTGCCTGAGTATGCTATTTCATAGCCTTCTTTTGTATCCTGATAATCATATCTTCTGTCTAATGCATCAGTATTGTATAAACTTGATGATGATACCCCTCCATTCACCGTTAATGTACCGGATGATGCACTTCCGCTTAAAAAGCTTCCATTTTGAAATGAAACTGTCATAACTAACCTCCACCATATTAAATTTTTAAACTAACCCACATTTATATAAAAACAATTTGTGTTTAAAAATTTACTATTGCGATTTTTTTGTTAACATTTCTTAATATTATTTTAAAATAATTCCAAAGATAGCGCCCGCTAATATTACTAATAGCGGTCTTTTTTTCATAAATGAAAAAGGCAGAATTAATATTATGAATAAAATTATTGCGTGGTAGTCGAATTGAACGGGAAATGACCAATCTTCTTTTGTAAAGGTAATTGTTTGATATAAAAGTTTTAAACCTATTGAAATTAAAAGGGCGCACGAGGCAGGCCGTAATCCTTTAAAAATGTAATTTATTTCTCTGCAGGATTTAAATTTGTTTATTAATTTCATAATTATTACAGCTGTTATAAAAGGAGCCGTAATAATTGCAGTCGTTGTTATAACTGAACCTAATATTCCTGCAGTTGTATAGCCTGTATAGGTCGCCATATTTATTCCGATTGGTCCCGGGGTTATATTTGATACTGCTATCATATTTGTTAATTCATCAAGGCTGAACCAGTTATATTTACTTTGTAAAAAGTATAAAAATGGTAATGTTGCATAGCCCCCGCCTATTGCAAAAATTCCGATTTTAAAAAATTCATAATAGAGAAGAAAATATAATTTAAGCATTTTTCTTTTCTCCTATTTTTGAGTATAAGAGTGCCGTTAATGCTGAAATTATAATTATTATTGCAGGTGAAACAGGTAATAATATCAACAGTAAAAGTATTATAAAAAATAATATATATGTAAATTTAGAATTAACACTTTTGCTCCACATTTCTTTAACGGTAATCAAAATAAGCACTATAACTGAAATTCTTATTCCCCAAAATGCTTTTTGAACGTAAATATTATCGGTAAAATTAATTAATATATTGGCAAGAATTATTATTGCAAAAAATGAAGGGGTAATAAGCCCTAAAATTGCAGTTAAAGCGCCTAATGATTTTCTTGCTTTATAGCCCGAAAACATTGCAATATTGCCTGCAATAATCCCCGGAATACATTGACTTACCGCAAAATAATCAATTAATTCTTCTTCCGTAAGCCATTTTCTTTCTTCAACAAGATATTTTTGAAGCAAGGGTAAAATTACATAACCTCCGCCTAATAGCTGTATTCCTATTAAGAAAAATATTTTATATATTTCAAATAATGTTATTTTCTGCATACTTATATTATTGCATAAAAGTTCCGAAACGGTTTAATTTTATTGAAAAACGGGAATACTACAAGTGTAGGAGTTTATATGAATAAAGTATTATTGCTTGATTTTGAATGTAGACCCATAAATATATGCAGCTGGAAGCGGGCATTAATACTTTTAATGAAGGGTAAAGCCGTTAATGCAAGACGACTGAATGATATTGATAGTATGATTAGAATTGAAAATATATTAATTCCAAACGTTATTAAATTAACTTATAAACTGGCAGTCCCTTATCAGGAACTGCCTTTTTGCAGAGAAAATATTCTTGTTCGCGATGAATTTGTATGCCAATACTGCGGAAAAAAATTCCCCGCAGATGAATTAACTCTTGACCATGTATACCCTAAATCCCGCCTTGGACCTGATATATGGGAAAACATAGTTGCTTGCTGCAGAGAATGTAATCAAAAGAAAGCTGATAGAACACCTAAAGAAGCAAGAATGAAGCTTTTGCGCCGTCCATATAGACCTAAAGATTATCTTAAATTTGAACTGAAGAAGTATCCTGAACACATTGTCCGCCAGTGGCTTGATTATTTTGAGGCTTCTTAACAAGTCCTTTGTAATCTTGAATAAGTCCTTTTTTCATTATTTTCATTTCTTCTTCAGTGTAATTTTCATAATAATTGAAGAAAAACTTTGACCTTATTTCATAATCATCAACATTTACAATTTTATTGTATTTTATTGATTGTTTAAGTGCAAAAGCAGCTCTTGCTTTTGCTTCATTTTTTTTGCATTCTTCACCAAATACTTTTTTATATTCTTCTCTTGCTTTTGCTATGTTCCCGCAAAATCCTATCCATGGATCAATAATAAGTATATTTTTTTCGTCAAAAGAATTTGTTCCGTCAATGGTTGTAATAGCTGCACTGTGGTCTATTCTATCCGATATTTCCAATTCGACTTTGCCTGTGTTTTTATTTATAACTTCCGAGTTTACTGATAATGAACCTTGTTTGGAATTATATAATCCGTTTGAAACCAGTCCTGCTATTACGGATATAGCCATTTCATAACAATTTCCCACTTTGAAATTATTTATTGCCGTGAGTTTATTTGAGTATGGATATTGAATTTGGGTGTATGAACTTACTTCCCTTGATTTTGATATTTCACCTGCCAGTTTGTCAATTAATATATTTTTATAAAAGGGTATAGTATTATCGATATTATACATTCTTATATGTGTTGAACTTAAAATAGGGAACGTTCTTTTAGCAAGCCTTGCTATATCGTCAGCATCTCTTGTTTTTTTGTTTTTTGCACCAAAATATATATTTGAGTAATTACCGTTAATTTTCATATTTTCTATAAAACATCAATATATATTTTTTTGCTGAGTTTATAGTTATAAAAGTTTATATTTCAGGTTATGTAAATTTATTTTTCAGCTAAATAAATTTATATAAAAGGAGATAAAATGACTAAAAAAATATTATTCGCAGTTACTAATTTTTCTGATATAAATGAAAGTATTCATACTGGAGTTTGGCTTGAAGAGTTTGCAGTGCCGTTTTTAACTTTTAAGGCTACAAACTATGAACTTGCTGTTGCATCACCAAAAGGCGGTATTTCGCCCATTGATGAGAACAGCCTTTCTTGTTCAAATCCTATGGAATGGGATGATGCCGCAAAATATTTAAAAAATACTCAAATATTATCGGACGTTGATTATGAAAACTTTGATGTTTTGTTTATCCCGGGCGGGCATGGACCTATGTTTGACTTGGCTTATGATAAAAAATTAACCGAAATTGTTGAATACATGTATGAAAATAAAAAAATCATAGCTGCCGTTTGCCATGGTATTGCAGGGCTTATTAATGCAAAAAATAAAAATAATGACTCAATCTTAAAATATAAACATGTGACTTGTTTTACAAATAAAGAAGAAAAAATTGTTAAAATGTCCGAATTTATGCCGTTTTCTTTGGAAGATAAAGTAAAAAGTCTTGGGGCTGATTTTATTGAACATAAACCCTGGAGTGAACATGTTGAGATTTCAGGAAATATCATAACGGGGCAAAACCAAAATTCCGCTTTACTTACAGCAGAAGCTGTAATCTCTTTACTTTAATTTACTTGATTTTTAGATTTTATAATTATAAAATTTAATAACAGGAAAATTATATGTACGCATACGGTTTAAAATATAATATTATTCTTTCTTTAATTAAATTTTATAATAATGCATTAAAAATATTTAGTGTATTTATATTTGATAAAACTGCAAGAAAGCAATTTCGCATTAAATATTCAATATATAAAAAAGGATTTTCGGTTTCTCCCTGGGTGAAAAGACCTCCTTCAGGATATTCTCGTAAAATCACCTCGGGGGGGGGATTTTTAAATTCAAAAATTTATTACCCTTATTATTCTCAAGTTCCCGATACAAAAGAGTATAAAATATATAATGAAAACGGTGAGCAGATGCATACCTTCTTTCTTCGTGCTCACATTTCATATCACGATACACAATCAAGATATTTTATTTGGGACAGATGGAATTATAATTTAGATGTCCATTTTTATTTGCACGATGCGGTAATTGAAACAATGGGAAATCCGAAAAAACGATATGCAATGTTTCATGAACCATATTCCGTTGTTCCTATAGGTTATGAGATTTTTAAGAAAAACAAGGGAATTGAAAAAGATTTTGATTTGATATTTACACATAATACGGAATTTTTAGAAAAATATAATAATGCCAGATTTTTTAATCCGTTTGCTTCTATTTGGGGCAGTATTCAGGATGAAAACGGTAACCTTCCTCAAAATTGGTTGGAGTATAAAACAAAAAAAGTTTCTTTAATTTCTTCACCCGCAGAATTAAGTCATTTACATAAATTAAGAAAAAAACTTGCAATTTACTGCAAACAAAAAAATCTTGCAGATACTTTCGGAAATTTTGACGGAGGAAATACGGTAAAATTCTCAGAACCTCTTATTAATTACAAATATTCTATTATTATTGAAAATCATATTGATGATTACTGGTTTACCGAAAAGATATTAAATTGTTTTTCTCATATGGTTGTGCCTATATACTTAGGTGCAAGAAAAATCGACACTTTATTTAATCCTGACGGCATTATTAAAGTTAGCGAAAAAGACTTGGAAAATATTGAAGAAGTTTTAAAACAGTGTACTGATGAAAATTATTTTGCCCGTATTAATGCCTTAAAAGAAAATTATTATGAAAGTTTAAAATATCAGTATACCTTGGATTTACTCTATAAAAAATATCTTGAACCTGACTTAAATAAATCAGATATTAAGTTTGACACATATGAATACACAAGGAATTTATATAATTAAATTAACAAATCACGAAAGGTTTGATAATGACTGAAATATTAAAAAAATATAATGATTTATGCACTGAACTGAGTTTGCTTGAAAATTGCAATACGGAAGAACAAAAAAAAATAAAAAATTCTTTGTATAATCATTTAAAGTCTTTTATAAAAGAAACTGATAATAAAATAATCCTAAATGCTTTAATTCCTTCAATAAAACTTAATTACAGAAATTATAAAAGATATAGGCTTTTGAATTATATTAAATATAAATTATATAAAATAAAGTTAAAAGAAAAAGCCTTCCGAAGAAAAAATAAGGGCAGAGGTAAAATGCTTTTAAATACTGTTGAGGTTTTACAGGTCGGAAAATATACATATTGTACGACACAACCAAGAATATCTGATGTTATAAATACAACAATAGGGAGCTTTTGTTCTTTTGCGGCGGATGTAAAATTAGGAGCAGGAAGCCATCCTTTAAAAGATATAAGTACAAGTCCATATTTATATCTGAATAGCCTTGGATTTAAGGATAATAATAACGAAATAAATCCAGAAGTATCTTCCCCCCCCCACGCAAACACATTCATATCGGTAATGACGTATGGATAGGTATGAATGTAATAATAAAAGATGGTGTTACTGTGGGTGATGGGGCAGTAATAGGAATGGGGGCCGTTGTTACAAAAGATGTTCCGCCATATGCTATTGTCGGTGGAGTGCCCGCTAAAGTTATAAAATACCGTTTTGATGAAAAAACAATAACGAAATTGTTGGAATTAAAATGGTGGGATTTGGATGATGAAATTATTAAACAAATTCCCGTAAATGACATAAATAAAGCAATAGAATTTTTAACAGAGGTTAGAAACGGTTCTATTTCAGATAAAAGTCAACATTAACATTTTTTCCCCCCCCCCTCCACACACACAAACAAACATATAAGACGATTTTTCAACGTCGTCATTACTTGATTTTTAAATTATATGATAATAGA
>CANQAL010000058.1 GCA_947589255.1 Candidatus Gastranaerophilales bacterium
GTTTTTTGCATATCTCTTGTTAAATGTGCAAAAGCTTCATCTTTTGTATAAGGGCTGTTTAATAAGAATGTACCGCCTTCTTTAATGCCTTTTAATAAATCGTATCTGCCGATATATGCGTGAGCGGAACAAGATACAAAATCAGGCGCAGTGATTAAATATGTTGATTTAATCGGTTTATCGCCAAATCTTAAGTGAGAAACGGTTACACCGAAGGATTTTTTAGAGTCATAAGCAAAATATGCCTGTGCATCTTTATTTGTATATTGACCTATGATTTTAATAGAGTTTTTATTTGCGCCGACCGTGCCGTCTGAGCCTAAGCCCCAGAACATACAGTTTGTTGTGCCTTCGGGTTCTGTTACAATGTGTTCATCTACTTTTAATGATTTATTTGTAACATCATCTTCAATACCTACGGTAAATCCGTGGAAGCCGTTATTTTCAGCATGTTTATAAACGGCAAATACCATAGATGGTGTAAATTCTTTGGATGATAAACCGTATCTTCCGCCGATTACTCTGATATCTTTATTTTCTAATGCTGCAACTACATCTAAGTATAAAGGTTCACCGATTGAACCTGGTTCTTTTGTCCTGTCTAAAACAGTAATTCTTTTAACTGTCTTAGGTAGTGCATCATTGAAACGTTTAACATCAAACGGTCTATAAAGTCTTACTTTAACTAAACCGTATTTTTTGCCTCTTTGCGCATTTAAGTATTCAATTGTTTCTTCAATAGTTTCACAGCCTGAACCCATTGCAACGATTACATCTGTAGCATCAGGAGCGCCTACATAATCAAACGGGTGATATTGTCTGCCTGTTACTTTTGCTACTTTATCCATATATTCTTGAACAATGTCAGGAACTGCATTGTAGTATTTATTAACTGTTTCTCTGCCTTGGAAGTAAACATCCGTATTTTGTGCGCCTACTTTACAAACGGGAGCTTCAGGTCTTAGAGCTCTTTGTCTAAATTCTTCAATGTATTTAGGTTCAACAAGTGAAGCTATATCTTCATAAGAAATTTCTTCAATTTTATGAACTTCATGTGATGTTCTAAACCCGTCAAAGAACTGCAAGAAAGGAACTTTTGCTTTATATGTTGATAAGTGAGCAACTAAAGCTAAATCCATTTCTTCCTGAACTGAATTTGCAGCGAGCATTGCATAACCTGTATTACGGCAGCCCATAACGTCTGTATGGTCGCCGAAAATAGCTAAGGATTGAGCAGCTAAAGCTCTTGCTGCTACGTGGATTACAGAGGGTAACATTTCCCCTGCTACTTTATGCATAACAGGAATCATTAATAATAACCCTTGTGATGCTGTATATGTAGAAGTTAAAGCACCTGCCGCGAGTGAACCATGGACAGCCCCTGCTGCACCTGCTTCTGATTGCATTTCTGCAACTCTTACTTCTTTTCCCCATATATTTTGTTTGTGTTGTGATGCCCATTCATCAATCCATTCACCCATTGTAGATGACGGAGTGATAGGGTAGATTGCGGATACTTCACTTAATGCATACGCAATATGCGCAGCTGCGTAGTTTCCGTCAACCGTAATTGTCTTTTTTGACATTTTATACTACCTCCATTCTCATAATACATAAGTCTAGTCTATTAAAAATGTACTCTAAACATACATCAATTACAAGTTAATTTTCATATAAAAAACCCCCGAATAAGGGGCTTTATATTAAATGTATTTAATAATTATAATGAACTTCCGCCTAAATTCGGAATTGTTGATTTTACGTTTCCTTCGGCTTTAAAATCTTTAGGATTCATTGTAATAGAAATTCTATCGGCTTCTATTGTTCTGCCTTTTGTTTCTATTTTTGAACGGCCTACAAATATTGCTTCATTTAATTTTTTTGTTGCTTTATCAGCATAAACATTGACTTTTGGACCTGTCGCAAGGTAATCTTGATATTTTATTTTTGTTCCGCCCGAGGCTGTAATAAAATTTGCTTTTTTATCATAAGATTGATAACTTGACCAAACTTCAATTCTTTTATTGTCCTCTGTTGTAATATCCGTATATACGTTTCCTAAAGCGACAGCTTCTTCCCTCTGATTATCGTATGTAAGTTTATTTGCATTTATTATGCTTTTATCTTGTTTTAATTTTGCTTTTCCTATTAATTGTATCTTTTTTACGTCATTATCTTTGTTTAAATCAACAATAGCTTGATTTGAAAGTGTATCAATATTTTTATATAAGATATTTACATTTCCGTATGCCATCATTTGATTAGTATTTTTATGATATTCCTGCTTGTCTGCTGTTACTATAACAACAGGTTTTTCATTTTCTGTTATTGTAGAAATGGAATTTCCTTGTGCGGAGAAGATTTTATTTAATAATGAAACTTCAAGAATTTGAGCTTTTATTTCATGTTTTTTTCCGGATTCCATTTGATAAGAGTAGGCATTATCTTTAAATTCCACCTTATCAACTTTGTTAGTTTTAGGATCAACTTCGACAACCGCACGAGGACTTAATACATTTGCTGCACCTGATTTAACTTTGACATTACCTTCTAAATATATTTTATTGTCACTGTCTTTAAATTCTTGAGTATCTGATTCAACTGTCATAGAGGCTCCGTAGGCAACCCCCGTAATTACAATCAATATTAATATTAATATATTTTTTTTCATATTATCTATCCCCTTTTACATATAGAATTGTGTTTTTGTTCTGCCTTCTATATGAAAATCCGAAAAATCACCTTTTAACACCGCTTCATTTCCTATAATTATTGCTTCATTTGGCTTTTCAATTCTTACATTTCCGCTGGCAGTTATATCTTGATTTTTTCCTGCATACTTTATTCTGTCACACCGTATATTTGTTCCGTCATCATATACTATAACAACATTATCATATAAAATTATTTCTTTTTTTATGGAGTGGTAAGTTCCTCTGTCAGCTTTAAAACTTGCTTTAACTTTTTTTTCCTCATAAAAATTTCCGAGAACATTTTCCAAAAAAACAATATTATCCGTATCACTGTATCTGCCAACTTCTGCGTACAGTTCCCAAAGTTTTTCGCCTTCCTTTGTTTCCGTAACGAGCAGATTTTCAATATTTGCTTCTTTATTCTGGTATGTTTGATCTATTATTTTATGCTTAAATGAACTTGTTATCATTCCGGCATAAATAAATGCCCATAAGCAGGCAAGTCCTATTATGGAAAATGCTATTATATATGCCAGATTTTTTTTATTTTTTAATATTTTATCAAGTGCCATAACTTATAATTATTATATAACATTTTTTAAATTGCAATTGTTGTATTTATAATTTTATAAGATAATTTACTTATGAACTGTTTAAATGAAAAAGATTTAAAAGAAGAGATTTATAAATGTTCAAAATGCGGTTTATGCAAAAGTGTGTGTCCGTTATTTTTGTTGACAAAAAATGAGATGTATTCGCCACGAGGCAGATACATTTTATTAAATAATATTTGTAAAAACGGAATTTTGCCCTCAAAGGAATTTATTAAAAAGTTGGATTTTTGCTTAAATTGTAATTTATGTAAGGATTTTTGCCCAAGTAATCTTGATACCGATAAAATTTTAACAACTTTAAAAAATAAATATAATTATAAATTTTCTTTTTTAAGATTTTCAAGTATTTATTTCATTTACCTAAATATTTTAAGAATTTTAAAAATATTTACAAAATTTTTCCGCATAAAAAATAAAGATTTAAATTTGCTTTTTAATCTCAGAGTGAGAAGAAAATATTCTAACGAAGTAAAAACGGAAACAATACTTTTGTTTGAAGGCTGTTTTAATAAGTATATCAATCCTTCTGATAAAAATGCAGCATCAAATATAATTGAAAAAATGGGTTATAAAGTTAAGTATATTAGTAATTGCTGCGGGTATCCGTATTTATCTGACGGCAATTTTGATAAATATGAAGATAATATAAAAGAAATTATAAAAAATATTAAAAAATATAATTATAAATATGTTGTTTGTACTTGCGACAGCTGTTATAGGTCGTTAAAAAAAGCAGAGGAATACGGTTTTGACCGTGATGACTTGTTTAAGCGCATAATAACTTTTGACATGTTTTTAGATCTGAATAATTTTAAAATTTCAGACTTACCGGAAATAAATTACTATAAACCATTAGTTAGAAATGAGATGCTTAAATATCCGAGTGCTTATAGAATAATAAATCAAAAAGGCGATTGCACACTAATGGAAAATTTTCTGCAGTTAAAATATAAAAAAGTGATTAAAAATTTCTTAAATACTTTAAATAAAGGTTTGATTAGAGAAAATAATCCTATAGTAACGACATGTCAAATTACAAAATGGGGGCTGCTAAAATTTTTAAATAGCGAGAGTTCTGCTGATAATATACTGTCATTTGCAGAATTTATTGAAATTGAAAGTAAAAAGAAAAAACATATTGACTAAAAGTTTTGAATTGGTATTATAAATACATTGGATGCCACAATAGCTCAGTTGGTAGAGCAAGGGACTGAAAATCCCTGTGTCCTTGGTTCGATTCCGAGTTGTGGCACCATTTATATTAATTTGTGCGGGGGGGGGAAGATGATGAAGATTTTTTCTGTCAGATATAAGAATTCTTTCAGATATTCAGTTTATTTTTTAGGTGTTAAATTATTTTCTTGGTTTGATTTTAGAGGGATTGCAAATGCTTGTGATTCACATTCAAGAGAGTTAGATGACCATAATAGAATTTTACAAATGTGTATTGATGTTACTAAAGCACCTCAAGCTACCGGGAAATTACGAGAACTTCAACTTCTTAGAGCTGCGATGCTTGAATTATTTTCTCTTACTGCACAAAAATATGACATTAAGTATTGGGCTGTATATGGTACTTTATTAGGGACTGTAAGGCATAAAGGTTTTATACCGTGGGATGATGATATTGATATAGGCATTTTTCGTGCTGATTGTAATAAAATACAAGAAATATTTAAAAAAGAGTTTGAAAAGTATCCTGATATAGAGTATGTATGTAAATACGGTTGTGGTTATAATTCTTTGTTGTATAAAGGGTTAAAATTAGTTGACTTTGGAGTATTTGATTATTATTCCAAAGAAAAAATTGATGAGAATGAAAGAAAAAACTTATATGATATATTATTTAAATGTCGTGATATCTTCTATAAAAAAACTAAAAAAATTAACCCCTTAACTTATGATGAAGTCACAAAAATTCAAAACGATGTAATACTTGAAAATATGCCTGCAAAAAGCTATATAATATTTGAAAATCCTGAAATAATAAATTACGGAAAGCCGATTGTTTTGAATGTAGATGATGTTTTTCCTCTTAATACAATGCAATTTGAAAATTTTAATATTACTGTTCCGAAAGATACTGATAAATATTTAAAATATATCTATGGGGACTATATGAAACTGCCAAATTTGCGTACTACTCATACTCTTCATCCGGGATTCGAACAGTTTGAAAATTCTGTAGAATATAAAGGAACTACATTAACTGATTATACAAATGAAATAAAACAAATAATAAATAAAGTTTTTAAATAATAAGCAGAAAAGCCCTAGTTTCTTATATTGTCCATAAAACTGTTTTTATTCTCTATAGGGGATGTTTTTGGTCTGCCTAAATCTTCTCTTGCACCAAGAGAGCATTTTACTTCAATAAAGGACAGGCACCCCGCATTGTCAGCCTTATTAAGTACTTTATCTAATTCTTCTATGTCTGAGACCGAAGCAGTGAATTCATATCCGCAAGATTTTGCAATACCTTCAATATTAATAACATCACAAACCGTAGGACAACCTCCGACAGATTCGTGAGCACAATTATTAAGAACTACATGTATTAAATTTTTTGGCTTAACGGAACCTATTAATGCCATTGCACCCATATGCATAAGCATAGCCCCATCACCATCCAACAAATATATTTTTTTATCAGGTTTGTTAATGGCAATTCCTAATGCGATTGAAGATGCGTGCCCCATTGAGCCTACTGTTAAAAAATCATACTTATGAGAATTATTATATAAATCTCTTGTTTCATAAAGTTCTCTGCTGATTTTGCCTGTTGTAGAGATAATTGGTGCATCTTTTGAAACTTTTACAATGTGTTGAATTGCTTCTTCTCTGTTTATTTTATTATTATTTTTATATTCAACTGTTTTATCAAAGCTTAAAGCACCTTTCTTTACAACAAAAGCGACACTTTTTCCTTGTTGAAGAAGTTTATTAAAGCTCAGCATAGCTGCATTTATTTCTTCGGATGAAGTTTCTTTAGTTATTACAAAATAAGAAATATCAATACATTCAAGTAATTTTAATGTTATTTGCCCTTGAAAAATGTGTTGAGGCTCATCTTTAACATTTGGTTCGCCCCTGTATCCGATTATAAAAATTTGTGGAATAGCATAAACCAAATTATTGGTTAAAGAAGCTACAGGGTTGATAATATTACCTATTCCGCTATTTTGTAAGTATATAACGGGGATTTTACCTGTTGCAAGATAATATCCCGAAGCAATTGCCGCAGCATTTCCTTCATTTGCAGCAATAATGTGATGTTTCTTATCCTGTCCGTATTTATATTGCAAATAATTGCAAAGTGCTTTTAACTGTGAATCCGGAACACCCGTATAAAAGTCAGCATTTATAATTTCAAGTAATTTTTCAATTTCCATAAAAATCCTATAATTCGTCAATTAAAGTAATAATATCTTTAATCGGCATTAATCTTTCATCTACTTCTTTTGCCCTATGGTATTTTAAAATGTCTTTAAGAACACTTTCCATGGCAGGAAAAGCTGCCCTTGTAAGCTGGTTTGCATAAATAACTATATTTACACCCGCTTGGGCTAATTCTTCGTTAGTAATTGTATTAAAAGAAGAAGGGACGACTACTAACGGAGTAGTTTTATTTTCAGTCCTGAAAATTCTGCAAAATTCCAATATTTCATCGGGGGACTTTTTTCTGCTGTGTATCATAATTCCGTCTGCCCCGGCATTTACATAAGCTTTTGCTCTTTTAATTGCATCCAACATACCTTGCTCAAGAATAAGACTTTCAATTCTTGCTATAATCATAAAGTCTTCCGTGAGCTGAATTTTCTTTGCCGTGCTGATTTTTTCGCAAAAATGTTCTATGGAATCTTGTGTTTGCTTAACTTCATTGCCGAATAAAGAGTTCTTTTTCAATCCGATTTTATCCTCTATAATTACGGCAGAAACCCCCATGCGCTCAAGTGTTCTTACTGTATATACAAAATGCTCGATTAATCCGCCAGTATCACCGTCAAAAATTATCGGTTTAGTTGTTACTTCCGTTACATCACTTATAGTCCTGAATCTGGAAGTCATATCAACAAGCTCTATATCAGGTTTTCCTTTTGCGGTTGAATCACATAATGATGAAATCCACATGGCATCAAATTGATCAAGTGTTCCGTTATTTTCAACAATCGTTTTTTCGGCTAATAATCCTGTTAAGCCCGAATGTACTTCAATTGCTTTTACAATATTTCTTAACTTTATGAGTTCTTTCAGCCTTCTTCTTCTATATTCGGGCATGGAACGTTTTTCATTATTCTTTTTGTCTTCAATTAATACATTTTCGTTGCAGGTGTAAGGAACTTCAATTAACTTTACTCTTCCCCCCCCCCTTTGAACTAATGAAAGAACGTTATTTCTTATAACCTGAAGCGGACCTGTTTTCCAGTTATCGCCGTGTATTATATAATCAGGGTTTATTGTATTAACAATTTCATCATAAAATATGTCTTTTTGTACGACGATTTTTTCAATGCCTTCTATTGTTTTCATAAGATCAAAACGTTCATTAAAAGATATAGTCGGAAACTTATTGAATTTAATTAAAGCCTCATCACTTAAAACTCCAATAATAACTTTGCCGTATTTTTTGGCTTCTCTAATGATATTAAGATGACCTTCATGAATAACATCGGTGCAAAAACATGTATAAACAGTCTTCATATAAATCCTTTTATTATTTTCTATTTTTAATTTTTTCCTGAATCATGGAAGAAGAAACACCTTGAGTATAGTCAGGTTCAATAACTTCTCCTCCCCATTGAGCCATTAATTTAATAGCTTTTTCTCGACCGTCTTTTAAGGGTCCTTCTCTCCAATCTTTACCGTGAACCATATATTTTGGCTTATATTTTGTCAAATTTTCTTCATAATCTTTTGTATATTGAGGCACGACTTGAACAACGCCTTTTATATTTTCAACAACTATTTTTCTTTGTTCAAATGGCATATAAGGAACTCTTTTGTATGATGCAATAGCTTCATCGGTAAAAAGCCCAACCATAACATCACCGTAGGATGCTGCTATTTTTAGTATATTCATATGTCCCGGATGAATTATATCAGCAGCCATAGGAACATATACCAAATCTCTTGCCATTATTTTATTCCTCCCGTAAGTTGTTCGTATTGTTCTACCCTGTTTTTAACGAGAGTATCATCAAATATATATTCGTCAATTTCTGAATACTCAGGGCTTATTGGCTTTGCAGGTTTTAAACATCTGTGTACACATCCGTCGCAAAGAGTTCCTTCTAAGTCATCCTCCAGAAATCTCCTTCTCATTTCTTTCATTTTTTCGCCGTACCAACCGTCTTTTAATGATACTTTATTTAAATCGGCAACAATAAGCATATTTTCATAATCTGCATTTTCTATTGATAAATATCCTTCGTATGTAATTCCGATTGCATCAAACGGTAGGTTACAAACTCTTTTTGGTGCTTCATCACACTCGCATCTTAAATATTTTTCTATTTCAGGCATGTAACCGCCTTGATTATATACAAATTTAAAAACAATTTGGTCCGCAAGCCCCTTAAATACTTTGAAATATTCATCTTTTAGTTTTTCGGTATATTTAGTCAATATTCCCGTTACATAAATTTTATAATTTTTTCCGCTTTCAGTTCTGTATTGATTTAAGTATTTAAGATGTTCCATAACAATGTCAAAATGGTCATGCCCGTGAATAAACTTATATAATTCTCTTTCAGGAGCATTTATTGAAAATTTAATTGAATCAAGCCCGGCATCAATAACGGCTCTGATCTTTTCAGGTGTAGCAAGTGATCCGTTTGATGTTAAATATACATATGTATAACCAATTTCTTTAGCATATTTAATATAATCAGCCAAATCAGGAATTAAAAACGGCTCGCCTGTAGCATAAAACCCGACTTCTCTTGTTCCTAAATCATAAGCTTGTTTTAGAATATCAAAAGCGAGTTCTTTTTTCATTCTTCCCGGTTTGCGTTTCATTTTTTGATGTGCACAAAAAATACACTCATGATTGCATAAGTTTGATAATTCCATCAAAAAATTAGTTTTAGGAAATGGTGGTTCAATACTGTATAAATCCTCACGATTTGCTGTTTTTAACCGAACTCTTTCTTGTAAATCTACGTCTTTCCCACTCTTTAAAACCATTATTTTCTCCATAAAAAAATATATATTAAACTATAACAAATTATATAAAAAATATAATTTACATGAAAGTAGTTAACATTATTTTTACAACTTAGTTTTATATATATGCAAAAAACCGAGAATTAAATTCTCGGCTTCTTACAAAATTTAATATAAAAACTTTATTTTGCCGGACAATCAGAGTAAGGTATTACATATACATAATCGTAATCACAATAAGGCCAAGGACCGTATACAAACTGCTCATGATATCCGCAGCCGCTAAGTTGTCCATAATATGAACCATCACATCCAAGTGAATACGTCATACCACCAGAAACATTATATACTGAAGGAATAGAAGAAGCTATTTTAGTTGATCCTTCTATAACATCAGAATATATCTCCATTAATTTATCATCAGATAAGTTTTCAACATCATTAAAATCCATAAATATATCCTTTCATAATTATTTTAATTCTTAATATATTTATTATAAATTATTCGTTTTCATTTTTCAATAATAATAAAAACAAATTGAAAATATTTTTAAATAAAGTATGAATTAAAATTATTATTTTGTAGGGTCACAACCATAAGCACCAAGAAATTCATTTCGCATCATTGACTGACCGGTTTCAAAATTGTAACATTCATCCATATATAAACGTGCTTGATCACTTTCACGACAATATGCACCTAATCTTTCGCACATCCATTTTAAACCAGTCGAAGAGTCATAAAAATAGTATAATCCCCATGAAGATACTGCTAGATGTTCAGGACCTTCAACGACATCATTATATAATTCTAAAATTTGACTTGCTGTTAAGTTATCTACTGCATCTATTTCCATTATTTATTCCTTTTATAAAATTATCATCATATTTATTATTACATGTTTAACATAGATAGTCAACGTTTAACATAGTTAATGTAAAAACTTTGAGAAATTATAATAATTAATATGTTGATTAGTTCAAAAGAATTACAAAAATATTTGGGTAACCAAATAAAAAGGTTAAGAAAACAAGCTAATCTTTCTCAAGAACAGTTAGCTGAGTGTATCGGAATTGCCCCAAATTCATTGAGCAGTTTAGAAACAGGTAAGTCTTTTATGACAATATATACTCTGGAAAAGTTACTTAAAACTTTAAATGTATCTCCGAAAGAATTGTTTGATTTCCCTGAAATTGCAGCAAAAGAAGAGGATAAATATGAATTTATCCAAAAGAGTATAAAAATAATTGAAAACGATAAAGAAAAATTATCCGTACTGTATAACTTTATAAGACTACTGGTTTAACATAGAATAAATACAATTACCATTTTTTAAATATAAAGAAAACAGCAAGAATAATAAAGCAAAAACCGACCAGATAATTCCAGCGGAATTCTTCTTTTAAGTAGAGAACTGAAAAAACACTGAATACAATAAGGGTTATAACTTCCTGAATTGTTTTAAGCTGGGCTGCTGAAAAAAATTCGTGACCAATTCTGTTAGCTGGAACTTGAAAGCAGTATTCAAGGAGTGCAATTCCCCAGCTTACGAGAATGACAATCCAAAGTGCGGTGCTTTTAAATTTAAGGTGACCGTACCAAGCAAAGGTCATAAATATATTTGATATTGTTAATAAAATTATTGGTAAAAATTGTCTGATAATCATAGTTCTGTGTAGTATAAGTATGGAGACGGAGAGATTCTCTTGAATCGTAGGCGAGCGATTGCGAGCCGTACGAGGCAGGATACTTGTATAAGCAGAACTCCGTTAAATGCGACAACGAGAGCATTTAACCAGTTCGTAATCTCGTTCCTTATCTTTTTGAGTATACTAAAAGTATGGAGACGGAGAGATTCTCTTGAATCGTAGGCGAGCGATTGCGAGCCGTACGAGGCAGGATACTTGTATAAG
>CANQAL010000059.1 GCA_947589255.1 Candidatus Gastranaerophilales bacterium
ACTTGTTGATGTCGGTGAAGCAATCGGTATTATAGCGGCACAATCAATCGGAGAACCCGGAACTCAGCTTACAATGAGAACCTTCCACACCGGCGGTGTATTTAAAGGTGCAGGTGCAATGAAAGAAATCATTGCAGATGTTGACGGTAAAGTTGCAACAAAAATCTTTACAAGAGATTTAAGAACCCGCCACGGTGATAATGTTGCCATAACAGTTCAAGAATCGGATATGGAAATCAAATCAGGTTCAAAAACTAAAAAATATCATATACCTTCAGGCGCTATTTTATATGTACATGAAGGACAGGAAATTAAAAAAGGCGATAAAATTGCCGTTTACGAACCTGTTTCAGGCGGAGACGGAAGCCGTTTAACAGAAAAGGCTACAAAAGATATCACCTCTGATTTATCGGGTGAAATAGTTTTTGAGGACTTTGTTGCAGATGAAAAGAAAGACAGACAAGGCAACATTTCAAGAACAGCAAGTAAAAACGGTATTGTTTGGGTGCTTGGCGGTGATGTTTATAACTTACCGGGCGGCTCTACAATACTTGTTCAAGACGGTAAAGCAGTTAAAAAAGGTGATAAACTTGCAGAAATTCATATTATCTCCGAACACGGCGGTGAAGTAAGACTTGGTGATAATCTTAAAGTTGAAGATGTTAAATTTGACGGCAAAAAGATTAAGAAAATTGTACAAGGTAAAGAACTTACCATTGTAATTGCCTCAATTACAGCTTCAAATGCCGAATTTGAACAAACAAAGAAAGAACAAATCTGGACGGTTAAAAAGACAGGTGAAAAATATATCGTTAAAGCACCGATAGATACTGTTGTTGAAAGCGGTATGATTATAGCTGAGCTTATGGATGAAGAATATATGGTTCCATCTTCGGGTGAAATCAGATATAACGGTATTGAAGTTGATGAAAATCAAATCATTACCAAACCGGGCGAAGTAATATTTATTCCGGATGAAATTCATCAGGTAAATAAAGATTCAGCATTAAAAATGGTTGAATCTGGCACCTTTGTAACAGCAGGAACAGAAGTTGTAAAAGACTTATATGCACACATTGACGGTATTGTTGAAATAAAAGAATTCAACGATATGATACACGAAGTTGTAATTCGTCCGGGAGAAATATATAACTTAAACGGAATCGGTGAATTAAAAGTCGATGAAGGCGAAGTTGTTAAAAAAGGTACTGAAATTGCGCCAAAAGTTAAAGCTAAAGCTGATTCTATAGTAACTATCATAGATAATGAAAAAGATAATCTTGAAATAGATGACTTAGAAGAAGATTTAGGTGTAGCGGCATTAGATGAAAAATCAATATCAAATCAACCGATACAAATCTTAGTAAGACCGGTTCAAAGATTTAATATTGATACCAAAGATGTTTCCATTAAATTTAATTCAACTGATGAAGAAATAGACTTAGTTCCGGTAACACAATTGCAATACAAAGACGGAGCAAGAGTAAGAAATCTTGACGGCAGTGTATTAACAAGAACAAGTTTAGTACTTCAAATGGGCGGATACTTAAGCCACTTAAAGGGCTTGGTAGAACTTGATGAAAACAAGAATTTAAAGATTGTTGTACTTGAAAACTTAATTGTAAGAAGAGAAATGGAAGGGCAATCAAAAACTTCAGCTTCTATGCAGACGGAGTTATTGGTATCTGAAGGTGAAATAATAAAACCAAAGACACCTGTAGCAAAAACTCAGGTACTGGCGATCAGTGATGCTGTTGCAAGCATAAAAGACAATAATCAGGATGTAAGAAGATTACTTTTAGTTTCAGACAGCAGCGAAATTCAAGTACCAACGAAATCAAAACCGGTTGTAAAAAAAGGTGATTTAGTAAAAATGGATGCCGTAATATCTGAAGGCGGAGAAACATCAGAATTATCAGGCTTAGTCGTAAAAACAGATAAAAATTCAATTACATTAAGAGTCGGCAGACCATACTTAATCAGCCCGGGGACAATGCTTCAGGTTGCAAACGGTTCATTAGTTAACCGTGGTGATATGATTGCGACATTGGTATTTGAAAGACAAAAAACAGGTGATATCGTTCAAGGTTTACCTAGAGTTGAAGAACTTCTTGAAGCAAGAAAGCCTAAAGATTCTGCTGTAGTAGCCGAATATGCAGGTAAAGCCGAAATTGAAATTGAAGATGATATTCCCCGTTTATTCTTAAACGGAGAAAACGGTCGCCAGGAAGTTAAATATTCAATTGATTCAAACATTATTGTTGCAAACGGTCAGGATATAAAAGTCGGTCAGGCTTTAACGGGCGGTCCTTTAAATCCGCACGATGTTATCAGATTAAACGGTGTTGAAGCCGCTCAACAATACTTAGTAGACGAAGTACAAAGGGTATATCGTTCTCAGGGTGTTGAAATTGCAGATAAACACGTTGAAGTAATCGTAAGACAAATGACAAAGAAAGTTAAAATTCTTGAATCAGGCGATACAAAATTACTTCCCGGTGAATTTTTAGAACTTAAAGAAGTTCTTCAAGAAAATGAAGCAGTTAAAGCTGCAGGCGGAGTTGAAGCTACATATGAAGCCGTTCTTTTAGGTATAACAAAAGCAAGTTTGAATACCGAAAGCTTTATATCAGCAGCATCTTTCCAAGAAACGACAAGAATTCTGACGGAAGCTGCCGTTGAAGGTAAAAAAGACCTGTTAAGAGGATTAAAAGAAAACGTTATTATCGGTCGTTTAATCCCTGCAGGTACAGGTTTCTACCATTTAACAAATGCTTCCGAGGAAAAAGACAGAGAAGCTCAAAGAAGAGCAGCAGAAAAGAATAATGCAAGAAAACCATCTGCTATCTTGGAAGAAATAGAAGGAATGTTTGGTACACCCGAACTAACCGATTATACAATTGAATAAATTCATAGTTTCATAAAAAATGTCAGTAATTTAACAATTGTTAGATTACTGATATTTTTTTGGGAGAAATTATGAAAAAATTATTTATTCTGCTTCTTTTTGGGATATGTATTAATTTAGAGTGTTCTGCTGATGAAATACAAGATGTTCAATGTTTTTTTAATGAATACACAGAGGCGGCAAATAACTACAGCAGTGATTATTTTAAGTATTACAGCGATAATGCAAAGATAATAAGAGTGGTTGAAAAGCCTGACGGAACTCAAGAGAGTGTAAATATTCCGCTTGAAAGGTATAAAAATGAGGCAAAAAAATCAACAAAATTAATGAAGTTAAGGAAGTATAAAAATAAATATTTTAATATAAAAATAACCCGACAGGGCGATGATTACAGAGTTGCTGCAATGAGAATGCCATCTACAAGCGATTATAAAATTCCCGCCCATTTTATTATAGGGAAAGACAATAACGGCAACTGGAAAATTAAAGAAGAATCCATGAATACAAAAGTTCAGAGATTTTTAGATAAATATTAAACAATTTCGTTATTGTCATTTAATTGAACAATTGTAGGTTTAAATGTTTTTGCCTCATCTGGTGTCATTTGTGCGTATGAGCATATAATGATTTTATCACCGACCTGAGCTTTTCTTGCAGCAGCACCATTCAGGCAGAAATCTTTATTTCCCGCTTTTCCCGCAATAATATAAGTTTGAAATCTTTCGCCGTTATTAATATTTAGGATATCGACCTTTTGTCCTTCCGACATATTAGCCTTATCTAAAATATTTTTATCTATTGTAATAGAGCCGACATAATTAAGATTTGCATCGGTAACAGTTGCTCTATGGATTTTTGCGTATAAAAATTCTAATAACATAGTAACTATATTTTAACAAAAACAAAATTATATAAACAATTTTATTATTTTAATTTTAAGTATTATGATATAATAAATATAAAAGAGGTAGATGTAATGAATAAAACTTTAGTAGCATATTTTAGCCCCACAGGATCAACAAAATCAGTAGCAGAAAAAATAGCAAAAGCTGCAAAAGCGGATTTATTTGAAATTGTTCCGGCAATTCCATATACGGAAGCTGATTTGGAAGGATTTGAAAAAGACAGCCGAGCTACACAAGAAGCTAGGAACAGAGAATTAAGACCTGAAATAAAAAATAAAGTAGAAAATATGGATGATTATTCCACTTTATTTATAGGCTTTCCTATCTGGTGGTTTTTACCGCCAACGATAATAAATACTTTTCTTGAAACCTATAATTTAAGCGGGAAAAAAATTATATTATTTGGTACTTCTGACGGAAGCAGTATAAGTAATTGTATTGAAGAGCTTCAAAAATCAGCCCCGAATGCAAATTTTATTATTCAAAAACTTATAAAACCAACAACATCTTTAAGTATGATTGAAGGATGGGTACAAGGAATAAAATAATCTTACTATCTTGTAAAAGTTAATAAGTCTACAGATTTTACATAGTAGACTTATTAATTTATTTTATTTAATTTTTTTAAGTAGTTTTTAATTTCTTGCAGTTGTTTTGGTTTTATATATTTAAATTGACCTTTTTTAAGACCCGAGAGGTCAACAGGCCCCATACTTAACCGTTTTAATGAAATAACACTATGACCTAAAGAATCAAGCATTTTTCTTATTTGCCTGTTTAAGCCTTGATATAAAACCATTTCAAGTATGGTATTTTTACCTTCAAACTCAATAATACGGGCAAGAGCATAAGCAATTTGCCCTTTTTCAATCTCGATACCTTTTTCCATCAAAGTTAAATCATTTAAAGTAAGTTTACCTTGAGCGCAGACACGATATACTTTAGGCACTTTTACTGAGGGGTGAGCAAAAGAATTAATAAAATCCCCGTCATTAGTAAGTATTAAAAGCCCTGTTGAATCTTTATCCAGTCTGCCGACGGGCTTAAGATTTTGAACTTCTTCAGGCAAAATATCATAAATTGTTTTCCTGCCTTTTTCATCATCCATTGTTGTAATATAACCTGCGGGTTTATAATAGCGGATATAAGTTAGTTCTTGAGGTTTAATTATTTCGCCCGAAACGCAAACTTTATCTTTAAGAGTTATAAGCAGACCAAGTTCTGTTACAACTTGTCCGTTAACTTTAACCTTGCCCGCTTCAATAAGTTCATCTGCCTTACGTCGTGAGCAATATCCTGATGAAGCTATAAATTTATTTAATCTTACTTTTTGACTTTTCATATTGTTATAATAACTGAAAAAATTTAGTTTTTATAGTAAAATTTTATTGTTATGTTTGATAATTTATCTGATAAATTACAGGAAATAATAAAAAAGGCATCCGGCAACAGCAAGTTAACCGAAGAAAATATGCAAGATGCCTTAAGAGAAGTGCGTAGAGCCTTACTGGAAGCTGATGTCAGCTTAAAAGTCGTTAAAATATTTATGACAAATTTAAAGGAAAAAGCACTTGGCGAAGAGGTTTTAAACGGAGTAAATCCAACTCAGCAGTTAGTAAAAATAGTTCATGATGAACTTGTAAATATTTTAGGGAATGAAAATTCACCGCTTGATTTATCGGGACATCCGAGCTTAATAATGATGTTAGGGCTTCAAGGTTCAGGGAAAACCACGTCAGCCGCTAAACTTGCCGTAAAATTAAAGAAAGAAGGTAAAAATCCTCTGCTTGTTGCGGCAGATGTATACCGTCCCGCTGCAATAACACAACTAAAAACACTTGGAGAGCAGACTCAAACATATGTATATACTGTTGAAGGGTCAACTAATGTTCAACAAATAGTATCAGGCTCAATAGATTATGCAAAAAACAACGGATATAATGTAGTAATTATAGATACTGCAGGCCGTCTGCAAATAGATAACGAAATGATGGCAGAGCTTTTGCTTATAGATAGAGCCTTCCATCCGCAGGAAAAATTACTTGTGATTGATTCAATGCTTGGTCAACAGGCGGTCAGTGTAGCCGAAAACTTTAATACTCAGCTTGATATAACAGGTATAATTCTGACAAAATTAGACGGTGATTCAAGAGGCGGTGCTGCTTTAAGTGTTGTTCATTCTTCAGGCAAGCCCATTAAACTTACTGGAACAGGCGAAAAACTTGATGCACTAAGCGATTTCTACCCGTCAAGAATGGCAGACCGAATTTTAGGAATGGGCGATATTGTTTCATTAGTGGAAAAAGCGCAAGAAGTTTTTGATGAAAAACAGGCTAAAGAATTTGAAAAGAAAATGGAAAAAGCCGAATTTTCATATAATGACTTTTTAAAAATGCAAAAACAAATGAAAATGTTCGGTTCTATGGAAAACATTTTAGGAATGCTCCCTATCCCGGGGTTAAATCGTGATACAAAAGAAACAATAGCAAATGAAGGAGAAAAACAAATGAAAAAAGTTGAATCCTTCATTTCAAGTATGACCCCAGAAGAAAGAGCAAACCCAAATATAATTAATACTTCAAGAAAAAGAAGAATAGCGCAAGGCTGCGGTTTAGCAATTACGGAAGTAAACCAAATAATTTCTCAATTTGACCAAATGCGCCAAATGATGAAAGGTTTTTCGGATATAAAACAGAAAGTGAAAAAAGGGAAACTTAAAATACCTAAAAATTTAGGCGGGAGATTCCCATTTTAATAAATACGGGTGGAAATATGTTAAAAAAAGCAATGATAATGGCAGCAGGAGTAGGTTCAAGGTTAGAACCTTTATCAAGCATTATACCAAAACCCTTGGTACCAATTGCAAATATTCCCGCTATGGATATACTCTCTCAGCATCTTGCTAAATACGGAATTCAAAATATTATTGCAAACACATACTATAAAGCTGATGAAATACAAAATTATTATAAAGAAAATAACTTTGGAATTAATTTTAGTTTTATAAAAGAAACTGAACTTTCAGGAACGGCAGGCGGAGTTAAAAAATGCCAATTTTTCTTTAACGATAAAGAAGACTTTATTGTTATGTCAGGTGACGGTTTGACTGATTTAGATATCAATAAAGCATATAAATCACATGTTAAATCAAATTCAATCGTAACAATAGTTTTAAAAGAAGTGGAACATTCGCAAGTTAATAAATACGGTATTGTAGTACCTGATAAAGAAGGATATGTGAATAGTTTTCAGGAAAAACCACAAATAAACGAAGCTAAATCCAACTTGGCAAATACAGGAATTTACATATTTAAATACGATATTTTTAAATATATTCCTGAAAATACGTTCTTTGATTTTGCAAAAAATGTATTCCCTCTTTTACTTGAAAACGGTTTAAAAATCAATACATACATAATGGAGGGATACTGGTCCGATATAGGTTCACTTGACCAATATCATAAATCAAATATAGATATATTAAATCACACGGTTAAAAGCTATAAGCCAATCATAAGTATCACAAAGCAAGGCAGATATATAAAAGGTGATAATACACAAATTCAAAATAGCACACAAATTAAAGGTTACTGTGTACTAGGAAATAATTGTAAAATAGGGAATAACGTTAAAATTATTAATTCTGTTTTATGGAATAATATTGAAATTTTTGATAATGTTGTAATAGAAAATTCAATAATATTATCAAACAGCAGAGTAAATGAATCAATAACAAACCAAATAGTAAAAGAAGATATGTTAAAAGAGCATACATACGCAGCTATATAGGAAAGAGGAAGAATAATGATAATAATAATGGAGCCATCCGCAACACAACAGCAAATAGAAACAGTAGTAAAAGCTCTGCATAATAAAGGATTTAAAACCGTATTAAACCATGGCGACGTTATGACGGTAATTGCCGCAATAGGCGATAAAAGGCTTATCGAACCTCATGCATTCCAATCTTATGACGGTGTAAGAAGTGTAAAACTAATTCAAGAACCATATAAACTTGCCTCAAGGGAAGGCAAACAGGAAGATACGGTTATTGAATTTTCAAACGGAGTAAGAATTGGCGGACTTGAAAAGCCCGTTATTATAGCAGGACCTTGCTGTGTAGAACAGGATTTAGACGGACTTTTAAAAGTAGCTGATGCTGCAAAAGAAATGGGATGCCACTTCTTAAGAGGCGGTGCATTTAAACCGAGGACTTCGCCTTATGATTTCCAAGGGCTTGAAGAAAAGGCACTGGAGTACCTCGCTATTGCAAGAGAAAAAACAGGGCTTTTAATTGTAACGGAATTAATGGATACTTTAGATTTAGACTTAGTCTGCCAATATGCCGATGTTATACAAATCGGGGCAAGAAATATGCAGAACTTTAAGCTTTTAAAAGCCGTAGGCAAATGCGATAAACCTGTTATATTAAAAAGAGGTGCAGCTGCTTCAATTAGGGAGTTCCTGCTTGCCGCAGAACACATTATGTATAACGGAAATGACAAAGTAATCTTGTGCGAACGGGGAATTAAAGGTGTTGATAATACATCAACAAGAAATACACTTGATATAGCGGCAATACCCGTAATAAAGAAATATTCACATTTGCCCGTAATAGTTGACCCGAGCCACGGAACGGGAAGAAGATATTTAATAGAGCCTATGGCAAAAGCAGGATTAATCGTAGGCGCTCACGGTGTAATGATGGAGGTGCATCATGACCCCGAAAATGCCTCATCAGACGGAGCTCAAAGCTTACCTATTCCTATGTTTAAAGAAGTTGCAAAACGACTTAATAAACTCATAGGCAGAATTGATTATGACAATAAACATTCAATGAGTATGGTGTAATTTTGTATAAGTTTGATTTTATACCCGATGAATTTCAAAAAGAAGCATTTGATTGCATAGATAATAATAAAAGTGTTGTTGTCTGTGCGCCAACGGGTGCAGGTAAAACCTGTATAGCGGAACATGCCATTCAAAAAGCACTGGAAGAAAATACAAGGCTATTTTATACAACCCCGTTGAAAGCATTATCAAATCAAAAATTTTATGATTTCGGGCAAAAGTACGGAGAAGGGAATGTCGGGCTATTAACGGGCGATACCTCCATTAACAGAGAAGCCCCGATTGTCGTTATGACAACCGAAGTATTCAGAAATATGCTTTATAATACAAACTTCGGGTCTGCAAAAGACATTATGAAGGATGTTAAATATGTTGTTTTAGATGAAGTTCACTATATGAACGATGAAGAACGAGGCACCGTTTGGGAAGAAAGCATTATTTACTGCCCTAATAACGTGCAGATTATTGCCCTAAGTGCTACTGTAGCAAATTCTCAGCAGTTGTGCGATTGGATAAACACTGTACACTCGGGAACGGAACATATATACACGGATTTTCGCCCCGTTCCTTTAAGGCATTATTATTTTGATTCATCAAAACCCTTTGATATATTGCCTCTTTTAACTCCTGAAGGCAGATTAAACAGAAAAATAAAGCCTGAAAAGAAAATGAATTTATACTCTCGTCAGGCAAAAAAACGAAACAATGTAAAAGATGTTATAAACGTACTTCATAAAAAAGATATGCTTCCCGCAATATTTTTTACATTTTCCCGTAAAAAATGCGACGAGAATATGGAAAAATGTTCGGATTTAAGACTTATAACCGATGAAGAAGCAAAACAAATAAGAAAAGAAATCTCTGAATTTTTAAAAGACCATACATATTTAGAAAATAATAAAAATTTGGAATACCTTTATAATGGTGTTGCCTCGCACCATGCCGGATTATTGCCTGCCTGGAAACTGTTAGTTGAAAGATTATTCCAAAAAGGACTAATAAAAGTAGTATTTGCAACGGAGACACTGGCTGCGGGAATAAACATGCCCGCAAGAACAACAGTCATATCTGCAATAAGCAAAAGAACGGATTCAGGGCACAGAATGCTGACTGCAAATGAATTTTTGCAGATGTCGGGCCGTGCGGGCAGAAGAGGCATGGATAAAATCGGCTATGTTGTTGTAATGGGAACTCAATTCCAATCGCCCGAAGAAGTAGCAGACTTGGTAAGAAGTTCCTCTAACCCATTAGAGAGCAGATTTTCTCCGGGATATTCAATGGTTTTAAATTTACTTCAAAATTTAGAGCTTAATCAAGCGAAAGAATTAATTTTAAAAAGTTTTGGGTATTTCTCATCAAATGACAGACTAAAACCGATTATATCGCAGCAGCTTCAATATGAGCAAAGCTTAGCGAAATTAAAAAGCGAAAAATGCCCCTTTGGACTGACAAATGAAGAATTTTTAGAATTTAACAAATTAAAAGATAAATTTATAGTATATCGGAAATTAACAAGAACCCTTCAAAAACAGGCAAAACAAAAGGGCGACAAGAATGCCCCTGAAGTAACGGAGTATCTTGAAAAAACGAAGGAACTCCGACTTGCGCTTGAAAAATACAAATGCGAAATCTGCCGAGGCTATAAAAAACACATGAAAAACCTCGAAATAATAAACAGGCTTGAAAAAAGATACAAAGAAGCCACTAAAAACATAGAAAAGCAAAAGGATATTTATTGGAATAAATTCCTTGCCCATAAAGAAATATTGGAGAAAAAAGGCTACATCCAAAACGGAGTACCAACTGACAGCGGAATAACCTGTTCTATGATAAGGGCGGAAAATGAACTGTTTCTGGCTGAAATAATATTGAAGGGTATTCTTGATGAACTTGAACCTTATGAACTGGCTTCCGTTATTTGTGCGCTCGTAACAGAGGATTTAAGGTCGGATGTATATCCAAATCAGCCAATAAGCAGAAATACAAGAAAAGCTTTAAACAAAATAAAAGAAATCCGCAAAAATATTGCAATACTCCAAAGAGACTATGATATTAACACTGAAATGTATATTAATTCATATTATTCACCGTTAATAGAACAGTGGATTTTAGGTACTCCTTGGGAAGACATAGCAAAACAAGTCGACTCCTCCGAAGGCGACCTTGTGAGAATTTTTAAAAGGACGGTAGATGTATTAAGACAGCTTACTATTCTTCCCAATTTAAGTGAAGATTTAAAACAGCATGCAAAAGATGCAATTACCGCAATATTAAAAGAGCCTGTTGACGTTGATTAACCGTATATGGCTTTAATACCCTGAAGATTATAAAGCAATGTATTAAGTGCGTCTTTATTACCGTTTTTTATTTGAATAAATTTAAGCACCATATCTCTGCTTGCTTCAGAATTTAACAGGTCAATTAGGCCCGTAACTTCTTTTTCTGTAAGATTGAATATTTCCTGAAAATAAGTAATAAATGAATCATCTATTTCTAATATTTTAGAAATAAACATATTACCTTTTCCTGTTAAAATCCAATTAACATTTACATGATATTTGTCAATTAGTGCACTAAAAAATTTTGCACCCGGCTGGGCTTCTTCTCTTTCATAACTTCCGATTGTTCTTACCGGAATATCTAGCCCTGATGCGATTTCACCTGCAGTAAGATGCAGTTCCGCTCTTAATTCTTTAATTCTTTTTCCTATTCCCATAA
>CANQAL010000060.1 GCA_947589255.1 Candidatus Gastranaerophilales bacterium
GCGCCTGCTCTTGCACGGCGGGGATCTTTATGACCTGCGTCTAAAATTCTTTGGTCGCCTGTGTATGAGTGAACTGTTGTCATTAAACCTTTAACGATACCGAATTTTTCTTTAATAACTTTAGCTACGGGAGCTAAACAGTTTGTTGTACAAGATGCCATTGATATTACGTTGTGTTTAGCAGGGTCATACATATTGTCATTTACGCCAAGTACGATTGTAATATCTTCGTTTGTAGCAGGAGCTGAAATGATAACTTTTTTAGCACCTGCAGTGATGTGAGCTTTTGCTTTTTCGCCGTCTGTAAAGAAACCTGTTGATTCAACAACAACTTCAACACCTAATTCTTTCCAAGGAAGTTGAGCGGGATCTTTTTCAGCATAGAATTTAATTTTTTTACCGTTTACAATAATGCCTTCTTCGTAAGCTTCAACACTGCCTTCAAATCTGCCCATTACAGAGTCATATTTTAATAATCTTGCAGCATCTTCTGCTTTTAAGCCTGGGTCATTTATAGCAACATAATTAATTTTATCAAAGATACCTTCTTTGATTGCTGCTCTTAAAGTGTTTCTTCCGATTCTTCCGAATCCGTTAATTGCAACATTTACCATAGTTTTCTATCTCCTTTTCAATCTACCATGATTATCTGTTCATGAGTTATTTATAAATTAAACATAAAGTTTAATCAAGTAAATTATTCATAAATAAAAGAAAATAAATATACAAAAATAATTAGTTTTAGTATACTTAGTATACACTTATAGTTGGATTATGATGAAATACATAAAAAATATCTTAATAATATTATGGGCATTATATAGCGCATTCTTTTGGCTTAGTGCGTTAGCGGTTCCTTTTCTTTCGTATTTCGGAGGCTATGATTTAAGTGCAAAATTAAGTTATATTCTTTCAAATGCTTGTCATCAAAACCCCGAGCGCTCTTTTTGGTTATTAGGCTACCCTGTATCTCTTTGTGCAAGATGTTTAGGAGTATATATCGGGGTTACTTTTACCTGCTTTTTCGCGCTTACGGATAAAATTAATATAAATTTTAAATTATTTACTATACTTGCTTTTATTTGTATAACAGATATTTCTCTAAATTTATTTCATATAAATACGGGAAATATTACAAGATTATGTATTGGACTTATAATAGGGTTTTTAATTACAATTACAGTTAATTTTATTTTAAATATCAGGAGAAAAAATTATGAAAATTAAAAAATTTATTTCTTTATCATTAATACTGACACTTTTAGGTTTTTTCCCTTTCCCTGTGTATTCGGCACAAGATAATGAACAATCACTTTACCAATTCATTAAAAAAAATAAGGAATTTAATGCAAGTTTTGAGTATCCGTCTTATATTGCCGCAACTAATTCCGCAGGGAAAAAATTATTACCGGGTCATTCTCCTGTTATGATAAAAAATCAAAGTGAAATTAACACAACAAATATTAAAACCGGAGATTCTGTAGTTTTTGTTGTTGCAGAAAATGTTTGTGATGATAACGGAAATATATTAATAAAATCCGGTACTTCGGTAAATGCAAATATAAATTTTGAAAACAAGACATATATAGGTCGTTCTGCAAAAATTACTATTAGTGATTTTCATACAAAAGCTGTGGATAATTCATATATTCCTTTATCTACGGTCATTACTGAAGAGCCTGATAATAAAATGGTATTATCTATTGTGCTAAGTGCATGTTTATGTCCGCTTTTCCTTCTTATGAAAGGAAAAGAGGCTAAAATTCCCGCAGGAACACTTAAAACAGTTTATACCACTAATGATATTTATATAAAGCCTCAACTTATATAATATTTTATGTTTTTGTTATAATTCATCATGAAATCAGACAAAAACAGGTTATCATGACAACTAAATTTTCAACAAAAACACCTAAAAGCTTTAATATATGGCGAAAAATCTTTCAATACATTGCATGTAATACTGTCATTATTAATATGATTAAATCCAGATATAAAGTTATTAAGGCAGAAGGTATTGAAAACATTGACAAATCAAAACAATATATTATTGCGAGCAACCATGTAACAGGCTTTGACCCATTTTTTATTGCAAATCAATATAAACTTACAATAGCATATATGGCTAAGAAACAATTATTTGAAACCTTCTGGTCGATGGTTTTAATGGATTGGTGCGGAGCTTTTGCCGTTGATAGAGATAAAGTCGATGTATCAACTATAAAAACTGCACTATCAATAAAAAAAACAGATTGGCATTTAGGTTTATTTCCGCAAGGAACAAGAAGTAATACAGGGAAACTTGAAAATATAACTAAAGGGTTTGCTTCTATTGCTAAAAAAATGGATATTGATATTCTTCCGATTGCAATAATAGTCAAAGAGAATGAAAACGGCAAAAAGACAATGCAGTTAAAAGCAGGAAAACCTATTTCATGTAAAAAAAGTGTTGAAGAAATTGTTGACGAATGGGCAAATTCCGTATGTTCACTCGGCGGATTTGAATATGTTCAATAATAAATAAAGAAAGAGTTTACTAATGGGACAAAAAGAAGAAAAAAAGAAAAACTATACAAAAAGAGAAGTTTCTGATTTTACCGAAGGTAAATACAGATTTCAGCTTTTTGGCAGGTGGCTTGTACCTAATACTCTTTTGCCTCTGTTTTATAAAATAGAATATATAGGAAGAGAAAATATCCCATCTGACAGAAATTTTATTATTGCCCCTAATCATATTTCATATCTTGACCCGTTTGTAGTAGGTGAAGCAGTAAAAAAACCTATTGCTTTTATGGGGAAAAAAGAACTTTTTGAAAATAAAATTCTTGCTTTTTTATTGGATGGTCTGGCATGTTTTGCGGTTAACAGAGAAAAACTTGAAGTATCAACAATCAAAACTGCTATTAATGTTTTTAAAACAAACCGCTGGATGCTAGGAATCTTCCCGCAGGGCGGTATCAGACGAAACAGGAAAATTGAAAAAATTAATAAAGGTTTTGCTGTTATCGCTAAACAAATGAAAACCGATATCCTGCCTATAGGTATTACGGGAAGCGAAGAATATAATTGGATTCCGTTCAAAGGAAATATTAAAGTTATTATCGGCGAACCAATATCTTATAACCAAGAATATGATGAAATTATTGATGAATGGGGCAGTAAAGTTGCAGATTTAATCAATTATGAATATGTTAAAGATACAACCGAAACCATCGAGCAAAAAATTAAAACTCCTCTTAACCTATCATAGCTAATTTATTTATAAAATCATCCTTATCATAATTTTCTATTTTATAATATAAGTTGTATTTTAATTCTTTTAACTGTTGACTAAGATCATATTCAGTATTATTTGATAAAACTATTAATTTAATATCCGAATAATTTTCGTCACTTTTTAAATATCTGATTAATTTTATTATTTCTTCGGAAAATAAATCTATATAACAAATAACTATATTTATATCATTTTTTTGGATAAAATCATAAGCTGAATTTATATTATTAAACTCAAATACATAATTAACAATAGGAGATATGTCATTTTTAATATAGCTTAAATTATTTTCTGAATCATTTAGAATTAAAATCTTTTTGTTTTTCAAATCTTCTTTTTTATTTTCCATAGAAATATTTTTAATTTGGAATAATGAATTATAATCAGCAATAACAGTATTTCTAATCAGTTCATAAGGATTGATAATTAAACAAATTTCGCCCGTAGAAAGTGTTGTAAAGCCGCTTATATTTTTTATTTTTAAAATAGGCGGAACAAGTTTTTTATTAAAAATTTCCTGAGTCCCTATCAAATCATCTACAATATATGCTGCTTGTTTATCCTGATTTTCAATAATTATCACCGTAAATAAATTATTTTTTGTATAAATTAAATTACTTTCATCAAAAATTTCGGAAAGATAATATATAGGAATACTATGTTCTTCAAATAAAATAGAGTTTACCCCGTTTTTCTTATAAATATCATCCTTAGAAATTTGTTTTACATATTTTATTGAACTTACGGGAATAGCATATTTTTGATTATTTACAAGCAAAATAAATGCCTTTAAAGTTGACATGGAAATAGGCAGTTTAATAGTAACTTTACACCCTTTATTCAATTCGGAATCAATAGATAATTCCCCGTTTAAATTAGATATTTTAGTTTTGACAACGTCAAGACCTATTCCTCTGCCGGATATTTCACTGATTGATTCTCGAGTTGAAAAGCCCGGTAAAAACAGGATTTTCATTAATTGTTCCTGCGGAATATTATCAACTTCCTCTTGGGACAATAATCCTTTTTTTACTGCGGTAGATTTAATTTTTCCATAATTAATTCCGTATCCGTCATCTTCTATAGTTATTATTACATTATTTTCGGCTTGCTTTGCAGTTAATTTAACAATACCTGTTTCATTTTTATTATTTTTTATCCGCATATCAGGTTCCTCAATTCCATGAGAAACAGCATTCCTTAATATATGAATTAACGGCATTTTAATTTCTTCAATAATTTTTTTATCTACGGTGGTATCACTGCCGTTTATAATAAATTCTACCTTTTTATTATTTTCTTTGGCTATATCTCTCATCATTCTGGGAAAAGAATGAAAGATTGCAGCTAAAGGAAGAACCCTTATTGTTTTTGCTATTGTTTCTATCTCCATTACCGTTTGATGGAGTTTATTATCATCTTCAGAAATAATATTGTATAAATTATTAAAATCCATATTTAAACCTGATATCATTTCCGTAGTATCGATAAAGAAATTTTGAGTTTTCTTGTAAAATGCATGTGCGCTTTCATCTGTTTCTGCTAAGAAAAATCCTCTTTTTTCCAAATATTTTAAATAATTAATAATTTTTTTACTTACACTTCCTAATCTGGTTAATTTTGCATTTATATCGGAAAGCTTGAGTAAATGCTCTTTGGTTTTTATTCCGTTTATTAACAATTCACCGGTTTGACCTATTAAATTATCAATTTTTTCAGAGTCCACTCTTAAAATTTTTATTTCATTCATATCAAATGATTTTATATTTTTTTTCAGATTATCATATTCATTTAATGTAATTAATGAAGTAGTATCCGTATTTTCTATCGGTTTATTTACTTCTTCAACCGTATTAAATATGTCTTCCACCAAACTTAATCTTTGTAATAACATATCTGCTTTACTTTGATTTGCTTCCTTTTTATTTTGTATTCCTTTTTTTATAAAAGATATACATTGCAATATAACTAAATAACAGTCATTATCAAAAGTTAAGTCATTTTTATTTAATATATCCAAAATATTTATAATTTTAGATAGAATATCTTTTAAATTTTTCTCCGAAATTTTAGTATTAATTATTTTAATTTTTTCTATAATTTCTTGTATTATTTTTCGTTCAGTTTTAATTCTGTATAAATTAGTCAAAATAAAATCAAATTCTTTATCAAGTTCAAGATTTTCTTCGTTTTTATCTTCATATACTGTCTTTTTATCCGGATTACTTTTTCTATTAGCTTTTGTAGTTATATTAAATTTCTTAAATAAGTTATATATTTGATTTCTTAAATCTATTATCTTTGATTTTAATTCTGTCAAACTAAAATTATTGTCAGATTTTAAATATTCAGAAATTGATTTTAATTCGGATAGTATCTCATCATAATCAGTATTATTAAATATTTCTTCCAATTTAGAAATATTATCATTGATAACAGGTAAAATTTCCTCAAGACTGTAATCATTCTCCATTTCAAGAACAAACATAATTTCAAGAATAATAGCATTAATATCAACTGTTTTAGAAACAAGAAAATTATCTTTTAATTCAATTTCTTTTTTTTCGGGAATCATACTGTTAAATGTTATAAAATTATCAAGCTTATTAATAAATACAGCGACATTTCTATCATTATATTCCGCCTTATCGGCAACAGACTTGCGTATTAGCTCAAGAAGAAAATCACAAACATTATAAATTTCTTCAAACATGTCGACATTAATAGCAACGTCATCTTGTTCCCAGAAAGAAAGAATATCTTCTAATTTATGAGCAATATCCTGAATAGTATTAAAACCAATCATTCTTGATGCCCCTTTAAGAGAATGGGCGAGCTGGAAAAGTTTTTTTAAAGGGGTTTTATCATTAGGATTTTTTTCAAGCAAAAGAAAATTATCGTTAAGTTCCTGAATAATCTCTTCACTTTCCGACCCGTAAATTTTTAAAATTTCATCCATTTCTTCAGGATTATACTGCATCTTTTACCTTATTAATTAGAAATATTATCTTTAATATTAGTTGATATTTCGGAGAATGCTTTAATATTTTCAATATTTTCTTCAAGAGTATTAAGAGTTTCCGTAATACCTTTTTGCATATTTTCTATAACTTCCAGAACATCATTGGTAATAACCTGCTGGTCAACCGAAGATGTAAGAATTTCATTTAACTCAGTACCCAAATCATTAATTTTAGAAGTAATTTCATATATATTTTTATTAATATCAGAAGCATATTTTACACCCAGCTCAATTTCTTTTGTTCCGTCTTCAGTTGCCATAATTGTAGAAGATGTGGTTTGTTCAATTTCACTAACAAGAGAAGTAATTTTATTTGTGGCCTGTTTGGATTCATCAGCGAGTTTCCTTATCTCACCAGCTACAACCGCAAAACCTTTTCCGTATTCTCCTGCCCGTGCTGCTTCAACTGCCGCATTTAATGCAAGCATATTTGTCTGCTCCGAAATATTTTCTACTATATTTACGGTGGAACCTATTTGTTTTATATAATCAGTTAATTCTATTATTAACTCCGCAATTACTTGAATTTTATGTTTCAAGGTTTGAATGGATGTAATATTTTCCGCAATTAATTTTATTTCATTTTCAGCTTCTTCTTTTGTTATTTGAACCTTTGATGATAAGTTTTGTGTTCTTTCTTTTGTTTTTATTGCACTGTTTTTAAACAGTTTTGTGGTTTGAACAACATCATTTAACATTTCTGTATATTTATGAGTTAACTGTCTTTCTTTTTCACTTAATTGTAATACTTTTACGGAAATTTTTTGAAATTCTTTTAATTCATTATCTATTAATTTATCAATAGATTTTAAAAGTTCATTTTTTGAAATTTGATACTGGGCAAAATATGCAAATAATGCGGCAATTGTGGAAAGTACCATTACTGTTTTATTCTCTACAAAAATAACAATTGCAACTATTATTATAGTAGCTAATCCTAAAATAATTGTATCTTTAATATTTTTTTTAGCTAATCTGTTAATCAGTCCTATATTTTTACCTGCCATTTTATACTCCTTCATATAAAATTAATTATAGTCTATACTTTGGATTTTATAATCATTAATTTATAGTATAATCATTATAAAGGTTAATATAAAAATGAACAACAATTACGAAATTTCAACATCCTTACCTGCGAATAACATGAAAGACTATTATATTATTTTTGAAATATGCGGTAAACTTTATGCTTTTAACATAAATAATATAATTGAAGTTATAAAATTACCCCAAATTCAAATACCTGAAAAAACTCCACCAGGTATTGCAGGATATATTAACTATAATAAATCAACAATAAATGTAATAGATTTATGTCCTCTTTTAGGATTTGACCCCCAAAAATTTTCCGTAAATAATCAACTTATAATAACTTGTTACAAGGAATATTGTTTTGCAGTTCATACAGAAAAAATAATTACAATTTTAAATCTGGAAAATACATATTTTGAACCATTCCCTTATGAAACGGATGATTCTTTAATAAAAGAAATTTACCATAAAGATAATCAGACTATACATATTATCAATATTGAAAATATTGAAAAAGTAATTGAAAATAATAAAACAAAAGAAAATCTTATCAATTATTCTAAGTTATTGCCAACGGATGAAAAATCACTTGAAGTATTTCAAGTCAGAGCAAACTTAAACAAAAAACATTCTAATTCTTTTTCTTTTCCTTTAGATTACAATTTTATAAATCAATATATTTTATTTAAATTAGGAAATAATAATTATTATCTTGATTTAAAATATATAAAAGAGTTTGTTTCATTAAAAAGAATAAATATAACAAAACTTCCTTATACAAAAGATTTTATTAAAGGTTTGATAAATATTAAAGGTGATTTTCTTTTATTAATTGATTTAAAAAATTTTTTAAATGGCGAAAAAACAGAAATAAAAGAAGGAAATAAAATAATATTAACGCAGGGAAGAAATTTTAATATTGCTTTTTTGGTTGATGAAATCAGATATATAAAAAATTTGAAAAACCTTCCAAAATTAAACTATAACTATAATAACGAATATATATCTAACGAATTTATGGAAGATGATGAATTATACAGCATAATAAATTTCGAAAAAATTATAAATGATGAAAAAATTTATATAAATCAAAATTAACTTTTAGAAGCAGCTTTAAGTCTTGCCATAGCCCTTGCAATAGCAGCATTAGCAATTTTAACATCTCTTGGAGTTTGAGCGGTGGATAAACTTGCTTCAGCCCGTTCTTTAGCAAGCTTAGCTCTTTGAGCATCAATATCAGAGCTTATTTCAGCAGCTTCCGTTAAAACAATAGCTTCATTTTGCTTAAACTGAAAAGCCCCGCCTATGATTGAAAATATAATTTTATTCCCATTCATCAAAACTTCAGCAATATCAATATCAAGAGCAGCCATAAACGGTATATGATCAGGCAATATACCAAAACTTCCGTTTACCCCTTGTGCCGTTATGGAGTCAACATCATTTTCAAAAATTATTTTTTCGGGAGTGATTATTTTTAAATGTATTTTTTTATCGCTCATAATATTACCCGTTACACTTTTTCAGCATTTTTTAAGACATCCTCAATAGTTCCCGCCATATAAAAAGCTTGTTCTGGAATATTATCATATTTGCCTTCTATAATACCTTTAAACCCTTGAATGGTATCTTCAAGTTTAACGTATCTGCCTTCTATACCCGAGAACTGTTCCGCAACAAAGAACGGTTGAGATAAGAATTTTTGAATTTTTCTTGCCCTGTTAACTGTTTCTTTATCTTCTTCAGAAAGTTCATCCATACCTAAAATAGCAATAATATCTTGAAGTTCCTGATATTTTTGAAGGATTTCAAGCACCTTTCTTGCCGTATTATAATGTTCTTCACCGATTATAAGCGGATCTAAAACTTTACTGTTAGAGGCTAAAGGGTCAACGGCAGGATAAATACCGAGTGACGCAATTTGCCTTGAAAGCACCGTTGATGCATCAAGATGCGAAAAGGTAGTAGCCGGAGCCGGGTCAGTTAAGTCATCAGCAGGTACATAAATAGCTTGAACGGATGTAATTGAACCGTCTTTTGTTGATGTAATCCTTTCCTGAAGTTCACCCATTTCATTTGCAAGTGTCGGCTGATAACCAACGGCCGAAGGCATTCTGCCCAGCAGTGCAGAAACTTCTGAGCCTGCTTGAACAAATCTGAATATATTATCAATAAATAATAAAACATCTTGTTTAGAATAATCTCTAAAATATTCCGCAGCGGTAAGAGCGGATAAACCTACCCTCATTCTCGCTCCGGGCGGTTCATTCATCTGCCCGTATATAAGTGCTACCTTATCTATAACCCCTGATTCTTTCATTTCATTCCAAAGGTCATTCCCCTCACGGGTTCTTTCACCAACACCGCCAAATACGGAAACACCGGCATGCTCTGATGCAATATTATGAATTAATTCCATAATTAAAACTGTTTTACCGACACCTGCACCGCCGAATAATCCGATTTTACCGCCTTTTTGATAAGGCTGTAAAAGATCTATTGCCTTAATTCCCGTTTCTAATATTTCTATATCTGTATTTTGATCTGTCAAAGAAGGCGAACTTCTATGGATAGGAAGATATGTATCAGCTTCAATTTCCCCGGCATTATCAACAGGCTGTCCTAAAACATTTAAAATCCTTCCGAGAATATTCTTTCCTACAGGAATTTTTATAGGCTCAGAAGTATTGATTACCTTCATTCCTCTTTTAATACCGTCAGTTGATGACATTGCAACTGTTCTTATCCTGTTTTCGCCCAGATGCTGCTGTACTTCAGCAACAATTTTAGTTCCGTTATCATTTATTATCTCAACAGAATCATTTATCTCGGGCAGTACTCCTGACGGAAATTCTACATCTATTACAGGTCCTATAACCTGTGTAATATGTCCTTCTTTTTCGGCAGTAATTGTCATAATTCACCTTTTTCCATAATCTGATAAAATTATTATACAATTAATTTGAATAAAAAAAAACTCTCAAATTTGAGAGTTTTTTATTTTCGTTTTTTCATTTCTTTTTATTTATTTGTAGTATCACAATAATCAATTAATTCACCTTCTGTATTAAATTGATAATCTTTACTAAATCTATGTTCATACCTTGGATTTTGAGCTATATTTTCCATAACAAATGACAAAGTATTACTGTTTGGGTCAAATCCATATCTTTTATCAATATTAACAAAACATCCGGGCCATTTATATGTAAAACTCTTATATTCAAAATTAATTCCTTCGGTAATATATTTAACATTATCGGGTTTATTTACATCCCAGTTGAAACTTCTGTCTGCGGATTTCTTTATTTTACTCTTTTTTACATTTTCACTAAGAGTATATAAAACTAAATCTTTTTTTGTTTTTCCGAGCGGGATACCATATTTATAAACTTTTTCAGCTTCATATCCGTCTTTAAAACTGCCTTTAAATCCTCTATATACTTTAAATCCGTTTTCACTGTCCAAAATAATGTCTTTTCTGCCGTTTACCGCTGTAACTTCTATAATAGATTCGGCATAACCTTTTGAGTTATTTTTATATGTAACACTTATATGATTATTATTTTTATCAGTCCAAGAATATATTTGATGAGTACCATCTTGTGTCAGTTCAATTTCTTCGGATTGATTTTTTAAAACAGATTGACAATATTCATAAAATTCTTGTGTCTGCTTTAGAACATCATGTCCTTCTTTTTTTAGTTTTACTGCATCATTTTTAGCTGTTTTTGTACAGTACTTTTTTAACTCTTCTGCGTGGGTTAAAACTTCTTTATCGAATTTCGGTTCATTTGAATTAGATTGTTCATCTTTGAATAAACCATTAAAAGAAACTTTTTTATTGGAATGTAATTTTAAAAATTGTACTGTTGACGGATTAACACTATTAATTGTTGAAACTTTCATTTTTACCTCTATTCTTAATTTGAAACATTTAAATTAAACCTTCTCAAAAATAAATTTGCTA